>CAMODP010000091.1 GCA_946611445.1 uncultured Eubacterium sp. | reverse complement strand
AATATCCATTCGGGAAACGCTCGCGCTCTGGTCTTCGCTTCGCTGCGGTCGGCGCTAAGCGAACGTCCACCGGACGTTCAGCGCCCTCGCGTAACGGTACTAAAGCTCAGGCGATGCCTTCGCTAAGTACCGACGCTGCGGAGGTTCCCTTCTGGATATTTAGCTGCGCTTCAGGCGTTATCTTTGTCGCAGGACATGTGGGGACATTGGCCGGGAGAGCGGAATGCAAGATAAAAGGGAAAAACTTAATATCCTGGGGACAAAGGCGCCGCACGGCGGGATTGACCTGTTCAAGTTTATCGCCGCCATCATCGTTGTGATGATTCACACCTTTTCCGCGACAGTCGAGATCTCTCTGTCTGAGCCGGTCAGCCGTACTTACCAGCTGATTGTGGAGCAGGCTGTGCCGTTCTTTTTTCTTGCATCGGGCTATCTGCTGGCCCGGAAGCTTACGTTTCCTTTTCAGTCTGACGAGGATCTGGATGCGATCCGCCGTTACCGCAACCGTCTGGCGCGTCTGTACGCAAAATGGATGCTGCTCTACACGCCGCTGGCCATCTGGTATTATGCGAGCACCGGGACGCCGCCGCTGCGGGCGCTGCTGCGGTACGTGCGCGGCTTTTTCCTGACGGCGGAGCAGTATAATGCCGAGGCGCTCTGGTATCTTCTCTCTTCGGTGTACGCCCTTACTTTTATCCGGTTCCTGCTGAAGAAAAAAACGGATTTCCGGATTATTCTGTTTCTGACGCTGGCTGTCACCACTGTCAGCTCCCAGGTGTTTGTACTTATGAATACGGATATTCCTCCGGAGTCGCCCCTGCAGACTGTCCTGACGGTGATCAGCTACACGCTTGGCAACGCGATTGTCTGCAACGGTTTCGTATATGTGGCTGCCGGTATGTTTCTGGCTGTCAGGAAACCGCCCCGCCTCTTATGCGCGCTGATGGCAGCAGGAGGGTTTGCGTGCAACTACGCGGTCAGCGACTCCGTTCCCAGCAGCCTCCTGATGGTAGTGACGGCTGTGGGCATTTTCGGACTGGTAGAGAGCCTGCGACTCCCGCCGTGGAGAGGCTGGCCGGTGCTGCGGCGGATCAGCACCATTGTGTACTTCCTGCATATGTATGTGTGGACATTTTATTATTGGATCGTATACGGAGAGAAGACCTGGGGTGCAGACTGCTTCGCGGTGACAGCTCTGGTTTCCTGTGCGCTGGCCGGCCTGTGGATCTGGATCCGCGGGCGTAAACGGAAAGCGATATAGATACTTGCAATATACCCCGCGGGGGTATATAATCATGCCGGCGGAGGAACTGTAGAGAAGAGTTGTTTTGGAATTGCCGGCGTGCAGAAATATCCAGGAGGGAACCTCCGCAGCGCCGGTACTTGGCGAAGGCTTTGCCTGAGCCTTAGTACCGCTGCGCGAGGACAGAGCGCAAGCGTTTCCCGTATGGATATTTCCGCACAACGGCATAGTGCAGGAACAACTCTGCATGCGGAAGGAGAGGGCAGATGCAGATGGATGAGGAAGTGAAGGTACCGGATTGCTGCCGTCACAAGACGAAGGAGCGCTCTGAAAAGGAGTACCGGGATCTCTGCAACCGTCTGAGCAGAATTGAAGGGCAGGTGCGGGGTGTCCGGCACATGCTGGAGACGAACGCGTACTGTGCGGACATTCTTGTGCAGGTGGCCGCTGTTAATGCCGCTCTCAACAGTTTCAACAAGGTTCTGCTGGCAAATCATATCCGGACTTGCGTGAGCGATGATATTCGCGCCGGAAAGGATGAGTCGGTGGAGGAGCTTCTGCATATTCTGCAGAAGCTGATGCGCTGATCGGGAGGAACAGAAACGTATGGAGCAGTACACAGTGACAGGCATGAGCTGCGCCGCCTGTCAGGCCAGGGTGGAAAAAGCAGTGGCAAAGGTACCGGGGGTATCATCGGTATCGGTCAGTCTGCTGACGAATTCAATGGGTGTCGAGGGCACGGCCAGCGCGGCGGATATCATACAGGCAGTGGAGGCGGAGGGATACGGCGCGTCTCCGAAAGCGGCCGCTTCGGCAAAAAAGGACGCCGGCAGCATGAGCGCAAAGCTGGCAGCGGAGGAAGAGGCGCTGCGGGATCATGAGACGCCGGTGCTGAGAAAAAGGCTGATTGCTTCGGTCGTTTTCCTGGCAGCTCTCATGTATTTTTCCATGGGTGCCCATATGTGGGGCTGGCCGGTGCCGGCCTTCATGAAGGGCAACCATGTTGCGATGGGCCTGGTGCAGCTGCTGCTGTCGGGCATTATTATGGTGATCAACCAGAAGTTTTTCGTCAGTGGGTTTAAGAGCCTTCTGCACGGCGCGCCGAATATGGACACACTGATCGCCCTGGGCGCCGGGGCTGCTTTTTGCTACAGCACTGTTATGCTCTTTGTCATGAGCGCGGCGCAGGTTTCCGGCGGGTCGGAGGCGGCCATGCCGTATATGAATGAATTCTACTTTGAGTCCGCGGGTATGATCCTTGCGCTGATCACAGTCGGCAAAATGCTGGAGGCGCATTCAAAGGGCAGGACGACGGACGCGCTGAAGAGTCTGATGAAGCTGGCGCCTAAGACCGCGAATGTGATCCGCGACGGCAGGGAAGAAACGATCTCGATAGACGAACTCCTGGAGGGCGACGTATTTGTCGTGCGTCCGGGCGAAAACATCCCGGCGGACGGCGTGGTCATCGAGGGCACCAGCGCCGTAAATGAAGCGGCACTGACCGGCGAGAGCATCCCGGTGGACAAGGAACCGGGCAGCCAGGTATCTTCTGCCACACTGAACCAGAGCGGCTTTCTGAAGTGCCGGGCCTCCCGGGTGGGAGAGGACACCACGCTCGCGCAGATCATTTCCATGGTCAGTGACGCGGCGGCCACAAAGGCGCCTGTCGCGAAGCTGGCAGATAAGATTTCCGGCGTCTTTGTGCCGGTTGTGATCGGTATCGCCCTTGTGACGATCCTGATCTGGCTGCTGCTGGGACGGGAGATCGGCTTTGCTCTGGCCAGGGGCATCTGTGTGCTCGTTGTGTCCTGTCCGTGTGCGCTGGGCCTGGCCACTCCGGTGGCTATCATGGTCGGCAACGGCGTCGGCGCCAGGAACGGCATTCTGTTTAAAACGGCGGAGGCGCTGCAGGAGACCGGCACCATGCAGATCGTGGCGCTGGACAAGACCGGCACCATCACCAGCGGAGAGCCGCGGGTGACAGATATCCTGCCTGCAGAAGGCATTGGGGAAGAGGACCTGCTGCGGACGGCAGCCGCACTGGAATCCCGGAGCGAGCACCCGCTCGCCAAGGCTGTCATGGCCTGTGTGGATGAGAGAGGAATCACCCCGGGCGGTACGGAAGACTTCCGCGCACTTCCCGGCAACGGCCTGACAGCTGTCCGGAACGGACATACGCTCAGCGCCGGCAATCTCCGCTTTATGAGTGAGACCGCGGGCATATCCGGGGAAATGACCCGGCAGGCCGAGGCTCTTGCCGCGGAAGGAAAGACGCCGCTTTTCTTTGCGGAAGACGATACCCTTCTGGGGGTTATAGCCGTGGCTGACACAATCCGCGAGGATTCGGCGCAGGCAATTGCCGAGCTGCGGAACATGGGAATTCATGTGGTCATGCTCACAGGAGACAACCAGCGGACCGCTGAGGCAATCGGCAGGCAGGCCGGCGTCAATGAAGTTATCGCCGGCGTGCTGCCTGACGGCAAGGAAGCAGTAATCCGGCAGCTGCAGGAAAAGGGGAAGACCGCGATGGTGGGCGACGGCATCAATGACGCGCCGGCCCTGACGCGCGCGAACATCGGCATTGCGATCGGCGCAGGCACAGACGTGGCCATAGACGCGGCAGATGTCGTGCTGATGAAGTCCGGTCTGACGGATGTTGCGGCAGCGGTGCGGCTGTCCAGACAGACCTACCGGAACATTCTGGAAAACCTGTTCTGGGCCCTGATTTATAATACGCTGCTGATTCCGCTCGCGGCGGGGATCTTCTTCCACTGGGGCTTTGCCATGAATCCCATGTGGGGCGCGGCAGCCATGAGTCTCTCAAGCTTTTTCGTCGTGTCCAATGCCCTGCGGCTGAATCTGTTCAAAATGTATGACGCGTCAAAGGACAAACCGATGAAGCACCCGGTAACCGTTCCGGAAGGCGGCAGACTGCTGGAGACTTCGCAGATAGAAACGGGCGCGGGGACACCCGCAGGAGAAATGTCCGGAGAAACAGCCGAAACCGGAAAAGATAGTAAGGCAATAACAGAGGAAATCTGTTATACTGACAATGGCTGCGGTATTAAGCCAAAAGATAAACAGGATAATGAAACCATAGCTGAAGAAATCACTTCAGAAGAGATCACTTCAGAAGAAATTGCTTCAGAAGGTACAGAGAAGGAGGAACAGATGATGACAAAGACACTGCATGTTGAAGGCATGAGCTGCGGACACTGTGAGAAGAGAGTAAAAGGGGCGCTGGAGGCACTGGCACAGGTGCAGAGCGCGGAGGTCAGCCATACAGCCGGCACTGCTGTCGTGACTCTTGGCGCAGATGTGGATAATGCCGTTCTGGCGGAAGCCGTTACGGCGCAGGGATACGAGGTGACTTCAGTTGAATAATGGCATTCAGAACACTGTGCAGGCAGGCAGCAAGATGTTCTGCTACCAGTGTCAGGAAACCATGCAGGGCAGCGGCTGCACCCGCACGGGTGTATGCGGAAAGAGGCCGGCACTGTCCGCTGCACAGGACAGGCTGGTCCACGCGGTCAGGTGTCTGTCCGCCGTGACTACGCAGCTGCGCAGGGAGAGGAAGACGGTAGACGTATCGGTTAACCGCCTGATCTGCAGCAGCCTGCTGCTGACCATGACAAATGCCTGCTTTGACACGGAGATGGTGACGGCACAGACCGCGCGGGTTCTGCAGACGCTCCGGGAGCTGTTCCCGCAGTCCGAAAAGCGCGAAGAACTCCCCGAGGCGGCCGTTTTCCTGACGATTGTGCCGGACCCGGATGCCATGCCCGGAGAGATAGGCGTCCTGGGAGAAGCCGACGAGGACATCCGGAGCTTCCGGGAGCTGATCACTTACGGGATCAAAGGCATAGCGGCCATGCTGGATATGGCAAACCGGCTGGGTGCAGACGATGACGACGTCAATATCTTCCTGCAGCGGGCGCTTGGCCAGCTGCTCGACAAGACGATGACAGGCGGCAATCTTCTGGCTCTGGTGATGGAGACCGGCCGGTATGTGATCCGCGCGATGGACCTGCAGGACCGTGCTGCGCGGGCAGCGTACGGTGATCCGGATGAGACGATGGTGCCGGCGGCAGTGCGGAATAATCCGGCTGTCCTGGTATCCGGAAGCAGCCTCAAGGACCTGGCAATGGTGCTGGAACAGACCGCCGGGACCGGTATCGATGTTTATACGCATGGGGAACTCTCTGCTGCGCACGCTTATCCGGCTTTCCGGAAATACCCGCATCTGGTTGGACAGTACGGAGGCGCATGGTGGAAGCAGAAGGAAGAGTTTGAGAGCTTCCGCGGACCGGTTCTGGTCACATCTGACAATCTGGTACCGCCTAAGGAAAATACGCGGGGCAGGATCTTCACGACAGGAGCCGCCGCATGGCCGGGCTGTACGTATATTGAAGAAGATGAAAACGGAAACAAGGATTTTGCGGAGCTGATCAGGATGGCCCACAGCTGTCCGGCTCCCGAAGCGCTCCCGTATGAGAGCTATCGGGAAGGCTTCAGCCATGTGCGCGCAGACGCGCTGGCGGAGCAGCTTCACGCCGCCCTGAAGGACGGCAGGCTGCAGAAGATTGTCTTCCTGGCGGGAAGCGACGGGCGGAGCAAGAGCAGAAGCTACTATACGGACTTTGTCCGCGCCCTGCCGAAGGATACCGTGATACTGACTGCCGGTGACGTGAAGGAGAGATTTATCCGCACCGAATCCGGGGAGGACGGCGGCATTCCGCGCGTTGTGAGCGCAGGCGCCGTACAGGATGTCTGGTCACTGATCATGCTCATTATGAAGCTGCGGGAGCTGACAGGCGCCGAAAGCCTGAGCCAGCTGCCTCTTACATGGAATTATTCCTGGTACAGCCAGAGATCGACAGCCGTGCTGCTGGCCCTGCTGTATATGGATATCCGGCACATTCACCTGGGACCGTCCATGCCCGCGTTCCTGTCTCCCAATGTCAGGAACCTGATGGAAAAATATATGGGCCTGGAAGGAACCACGAAGCCGCAGGCGGATGCGGAGGCGCAGATGGGCGGTTCGGATCTGCTCATCCGTCCCGACATGATCGTCGGCGACATCGTGCGGGAATACCCGTCGCTGGCAGCCGTCATGGCGGAGAACGGACTCCACTGCATCGGCTGCGGTGTGGCAAAGACAGAGACACTGGAAGAAGCCTGCGCGGCGCATGGCATCAACCTGCAGGATATGCTGGAAATGCTGAATGACGAATTGACCTGTCTGTGAGAAAAGGAGGGAGAATATGTTTGTTGTTATACTGCCGATACTGATCATACTGTTTATACTGATCGTGACCAATATCCGGGTCGTACCCCAGGCCAACGCGTTCATCATTGAGCGTCTCGGCCGCTATGTGCAGACCTGGAGCGCCGGCCTGCATTTCAAGATTCCTTTTATCGAAAGAGTGGCAAAGAGAGTATCCCTGAAGGAACAGGTACTTGACTTCCCGCCGCAGCCGGTCATCACAAAGGATAACGTCACGATGATGATCGACTCCGTCGTGTTCTGCTATGTATTTGATCCGAAGCTGTTCACCTACGGTGTCGAGAACCCGATCGCCGGTCTGCAGAACCTGTCTGCCACGACGCTGCGAAACATCATCGGTGAGATGGAACTTGACCAGACGCTGACGTCCCGTGACGAGATCAACCGCCGTATGCAGGCAATCCTGGATGAGGCGACCGATCCGTGGGGCATCAAGGTGACCCGTGTCGAGATCAAAAATATCCAGCCTCCGAAGGAAATCGAGGAGGTCATGACAAAACAGATGCGTGCCGAGCGTGAGCGCCGCCAGACGGTGCTGGAAGCCCAGGCCCATCAGGAAGCCGTCGTCAGCCGTGCCGAGGGTGACAAGAAGGCAAAAA
>CAMODP010000090.1 GCA_946611445.1 uncultured Eubacterium sp. | reverse complement strand
AGACGGAGAGAGAGGCCGAATCCAAGAAGCTGGAGCTGATCCAGGCCGCGCAGGAGGAGGCAGACCGCATCCGTGAGGAAGCGAAGGCCCAGGCTGACCGCTCTCTGGAGGAGACAAAGAAGCAGATCGAAGAGCTCAATTCGGAAGGCCGTCAGAAGTACGAGGTCATCCAGGAGGAGCTGAGCCACATCATGGAGATGTTCAGCCAGGTACAGAAACAGTTCATGAACGCGTACAGAGGCATTCATGATATTGTCAGTGATGTGCCGGACAATACGGATGACGAGCCGATCATCCAGGATGAGGAAGTGTCAGAAGAGTGAGAGCGAAAGTCATTCGGCTGACAGGCACCGCGGCAGACGCGGACAGCTTCCGGGAGGCCGGCAGTATACTGAGACAAGGCGGGCTGGTGGCTTTTCCGACAGAGACAGTGTACGGACTGGGCGGCAATGCGCTGGACCCGGCTTCTTCCCTGCGTATCTATGCCGCGAAGGGCCGCCCGTCTGACAATCCGCTGATTGTCCATATCGCGGATATGGACAGTCTGTACCGGATCGCCGCGCGCGTGCCGGAAGCCGCTGTTCGTCTGGCGGACCGGTACTGGCCCGGTCCGCTGACGATGATTTTTGAAAAAAAGGACTGTGTGCCCACGGAAACCACAGGCGGGCTGAACAGCGTGGCTGTACGGTTTCCGAGCCATCCTGCCGCGCAGGCGCTGATCCGGGAAGCGGGCGGCTTTGTGGCGGCGCCCAGCGCCAACACCTCCGGCCGGCCCCGCCCTACCTGCGCCGCCCATGTGGAGGAAGACCTGGGCGACAGGATCGATATGATTCTGGACGGCGGTTCCGTACAGATCGGTCTGGAGTCCACGATCGTCGATTTCACGGGAGATGTACCCATGATTCTGCGGCCCGGCTGGCTGAACCGGGAGATGCTCGCGGATGTTCTGGGCGAAGTCCGGATCGATCCGGGACTGATGAAGGATGATCCCTCCATCCGCCCGAAGGCGCCCGGCATGCGGTACCGGCACTATGCGCCAAAGGCAAAGCTGGTTATCGTCGAAGGAACGCCGGAGGCAGTGATCCGGGAAATCCGGGCACTCGCGGAAACAGGAGAGGCGGAAGGGAAGAAGGTAGGGATCATCTGCGCCGAGGAAAGCCTCAGCCGCTACCCGGCCGGAATTGCCCGCTGCATCGGAAGCCGCGCGGATGAAAAGACGATCGCGCAGCATCTTTACGGCCTGCTCCGTGACTTTGACACGGACGGGACCGATCTCATTTACTCAGAGTCCTATTATACGCCGCAGCTGGGAGGGGCGATCATGAACCGCCTGATCCGTGCGGCCGGACATACTGTTATACATGCTTCAATAAACACACAATATACAAACAGGAGGAAAAAGAACATGCTTGGATTAGGCTGCGATCACGGCGGTTTTGCTTTGATGGAGGAAGTGCGGGCTCATCTGAAGAAGAGAGGAATTGAATTTAAGGATTTCGGCACTTTCGGGACAGAGTCCGTGGATTATCCGGATTACGCGCAGAAGGTCTGTGAGGCGATCCAGAAGGGCGAGTGCGACAACGGCATTCTCATCTGCGGAACGGGCATCGGCATCTCCATCGCCGCAAATAAGATGGAAGGCATCAGAGCGGCGCTCTGCGGAGACAGCTACTCCGCCGAACTGACCCGTCTTCACAACAACGCCAATGTTCTGTGCATGGGCGGCCGCGTGATCGGACCGGATATGGCCTGCAAGATCGTAGACCTTTTCCTGGATACGCCTTTCTCAGAGGATGAGCGTCACAAGAGGAGAATCGCAAAGGCAGAAGCTCTCTATCACAGCAAGGCGTAAAGGAGGGTAAAATGGGTAAGGTAACGATTATGGACCATCCGCTGATCCAGCACAAAATCGGGCTGATCAGGGATGAGAGGACAGGCACCCGGGATTTCCGCGCCATGGTCGCTGAGATTGCCATGCTGGAATGCTATGAGAGCACCCGCGATCTCAGTCTTGAAGATGTAGAGATAAACACACCCATCCAGAAGACAACCGTAAAACGCCTGGAAGGCAAAAAGCTGGCGATCGTGCCGATCCTGCGCGCGGGTCTCGGCATGGTTGAAGGCATGCAGACACTGATTCCCGCCGCAAAAGTCGGTCATATCGGCATGTACCGTGATCCGGATACACTGGAGCCGGTGGAATACTACTGCAAGCTGCCTGCCGATATAGAAGAGCGCGCAGTCTTCGTCGTAGATCCCATGCTGGCCACAGGCGGCTCCGCCTGCGACGCCATCCGTCAGCTCAAAAAGCACGGCTGCCGCAAAATCCGCTTCCTCTGCATCATTGCCGCGCCTGACGGCCTGGAACGCCTGCAGAAAGAACATCCCGACGTAGACATCGTCGTGGGTGCGCTGGATGAAAAGCTGAACGAGGTCGGCTACATAGTCCCCGGTCTCGGCGACGCCGGCGACCGCATATTCGGCACAAAATAATCGACTCGAAAGGAGACAGAGGAGACAGGGGTCAGACCCCTGTCTCCATCCGACCCGTACCTCTCCGTCCTTCCTAATAATGGTAAGAAAAAATGGCAGGAAAACGCACAGATTATATCAGCTGGGATGAGTATTTCATGGCCGTCGCCAAGCTGGCAGGCATGCGCTCAAAAGACCCGAATTCCCAGGTCGGCTGCTGCATTGTCAGCGCTGACAATAAGATTCTGTCAATGGGATATAACGGATTCCCGCAGGGATGTTCCGATGAAGAGTTTCCCTGGGCCCGGGAGTCGGACGATCCGCTGAAGACAAAATACGTATATGTGACACACAGTGAGCTGAATGCCATACTGAATTACCGCGGCGGCAGCCTGGAAGGCTCAAAGCTTTATGTATCACTGTTTCCCTGCAACGAATGCGCCAAGGCCATCATTCAGGCAGGTATCAAGACAGTTATTTACGACTGTGACAAATACGACGGAACGCCTTCTGTCATCGCTTCCAAGATGATGTTTCAGGCAGCAGGTGTGGAATTCCGCAGATACGAGCCAAGCGGCCGGAAACTGGAAATACAGGTGTAAGGAAACGAAGAGACAGGGTTCAGCGACAGGAACCAACGAGAACAGAGATAAGAGATAGAAATCAGCGGGAGGAGACAGGAGGAGACAGGGGTCAGACCCCTGTCTCCTTCTTTGCGCGAGGCTGCAGGTTTCCGATAAAAAAGGGAGACAGGGGTCTGACCCCTGTCTCCTCCGTCTCCTTCGGTTCTGTGTTTATGCTTCCGCTTTTCCTTCCGGCTCGCCGCAATCACAGCCTTCTTCGGCTTTCTCTTCAGAGCAGCAGCTTTCTTCGGCTTTCTCTTCAGAGCAGCAGCTTTCTTCGGCTTTCTCCTCAGAGCAGCAGCTTTCTTCGGCCTTCTCCTCAGAACAGCAGC
The DNA here is from genome assembly GCA_946611445.1 of uncultured Eubacterium sp. Classification (GTDB taxonomy): domain Bacteria; phylum Bacillota; class Clostridia; order Lachnospirales; family Lachnospiraceae; genus Bilifractor. Next base: position 3,751 of record CAMODP010000090.1, on the reverse strand, counting down.
AACTTTCTTCGGCCTTCTCCTCAGAGCAGCAGCCTTCTTCGGCTTTCTCTTCAGAGCAGCAGCAGCCTTCATCTTCAGCCTTTTCTTCAGAACAGCAGCAGCTTTCTTCAGCCTCTTCTTCCTCAGCTTTTTCCTCTTCGGAGATATTCTGGCTGGCTTCACAGAAGAGCTCTTCTTCAGCGGGCTCTGCTTCTTTGAGGGCGATCTGCTCTTTCAGGGCGGCGAGCTGTTCCGGTGTCAGACGGTCGAGCAGCTCGGAAAAATCAAGTCCCTTCGCAAACTGGTCAGCCGCAAAGCGGTCTGCTGTCTCTTTCAGCGTGGATTTTGCCTTCTCACCTGCTGATTTTGCCAGCTCGCCGGCTTCGTTCAGTTTTTCTTTGAGTGTCTCATTCTGGTTGACGGCCTGCTCGCCTTTTTTCACCAGGTCACCGAAAATTTCTTTGGATTTTTCTTTTGTGGCGGCGGCAACGTCCATGCCTGCCTGAAGCAGTTTTTTTACGCTTTCAGAAAGATCTTTTTTATTCTCCTCCATTTTTCTATACCTCCTGCATGTAATCGTGTATAGTAAAAACATAAATTCTCAATAAGTATAGCAGAAAAATACAGAGTTTTCAATGAAGTGCAATGATTTGCGCGCGAGAGAAGCGAAAAATTCACAGTGATGTGAAAACTTTTCCCGGAGACAGGAAACTGACTTCTGCCTCTGAACGTTTTTACGTTGGAAAGGATATGAACAGGAATGAAAAAGAATGGGCGGCTGCGGAGACTTGACAGAAAGACTGTATACAACGGGGCTGTGCTGGATTTTTGCCGGGACACTGTACAGCTGCCGGACGGTAAGACAGAAGAGTGGGATTTTATCCACCACAGAAAAGGCGGCGGCGCCTGTGTGGTGCCCGTGCTGCCGGATGGCAGGATTCTGATGATCAGGCAGTACCGGCCTGCCGTGGGCCGCGAAACGCTGGAGCTTCCCGCGGGCGGCCGGGATGCGGAGGAGAGTACTGCCCGTACGGCGGCCAGGGAGCTGCGTGAGGAAACCGGGTATTGTGCTGAGACTTTCCGCTATCTCTGCACCCTGGATACGGCAGTTGCCTACTGTGATGAACAGACGGATATCTTTCTGGCGGAAGGGCTCTCGGCAGAAGGTCCTCCACAGCCGGACGAGGCAGAAGACATCCGTACGGTCAGTTTCCACATGGAAGAACTGTTCGGGATGATCGCTTCCGGAGAGATCCGCGACGCAAAAACTGTCGCGGGAATCCTGGCCTGCGCGGCACAGAAAAATTTCCGATTTTGACAAGTTGTTTTGCCTGAATTGACCTATGCGTAAACGGGTTTTGTGGTATAACTATTATAAATATAGCTTCATTTTCCAACAATTAACCCGTTTATCAGTACAAAATGTGAAAGAAGATGACGATGAATGGATATGACAGTATATGCTGCTTTCGAAGCAGGGAAGAGAGTCTGGGGAAACGTGTATGCTGGGAGATCACCACAGACTGTAATCTGAACTGTCCATTCTGCCATCGCAGCGGATCCGGGCCGGCTTACTATGATGTCCGGAATCTGGATGTGACTGCCGGCATTCTGAGAGAGGCCCGAATCGACAACATCATCCTATCCGGCGGTGAACCGCTGCTGCATCCGCAGTTTTTCCGAATCCTGGATTATTTCGGGGAACGGGGATTTGAGATGGATGTCTGCAGCAACGGCATGCTTCTGGACGAGACTGTCACAGAAAAGCTGAAAATGCGTTTGAGTGAGATATCCATTTCCATCGACGGATTCGAAGAAACACGCCATGACGCCATGCGCCGGGTGCCGGGAAGCTTTAACCGCGTCAGAGATGCCGTCCGCCGGCTGGTGCAGGCAGGCATCACTGTCCACACCACTACCGTGGTCGATGTGCCTTTTTCAGGACAGATTGCGCAGATGACGGCCTTTCTGCATGAATTGGGCGTAAGATCCGCTTCTTTTCTCGGACTGATCCCCATCGGCACCGGCAGGAACGATTTATTTGAACCCGCCATACAGAAACTGCTGGAGCGGCAGGTTGCAGCTGTGCGAGACAGATTTCAGGACATGGAGATCAATACAAAGCAGCTTCTCGCCCGGAGCAGCGGCTGTACCTGTGAAGCAGGACGGATTGTGTTTGGGATGGGTACTGACGGGACAGAACTTCATCCCTGTCTGCTGCTGCGGAAACGCCGCAGCGCGGCAGGCGGCAGTACGAAAGGGCTGTGCCCCGGGAGCCGGTATCTGACACAGATCCGGTCAGTCGGATACGAATGCAGGTAGAAGTATGGATACAAATGCGATTTTGTCAGGAAAAACGCTTTTGATTACCGGGGGAACAGGCAGCTTCGGTCAGGAAGTGCTGCGGGCTTTTCTCCCCGCCGGCTTAAAAGAGATCCGCATCTTTTCCCGGGATGAGAAAAAGCAGGATGACCTGCGGCGTGCGCTGCAGGAGCAATACCCGCAGTATGCGGGTAAAGTCCGGTTTATCATCGGGGATGTCCGGAACCTTTCTTCCCTGCAGGATGCGATGAAAAATGTATCGTATGTGTTTCATGCCGCGGCCCTGAAGCAGATACCATCCAGCGAGTTTTTCCCCATGGAGGCTGTCAGGACCAATATTATTGGTACGGATCATGTGCTGAGGGCTGCCTGCGAAGCCTGCGCGGAACGTGTCGTGTGTCTCTCTACGGATAAAGCTGTGTACCCCGTAAATGCAATGGGGATGAGCAAGGGCCTGATGGAAAAAGTAATCATGGCCAGAGCGCTGCAGGAAGATCCGGATCACGGTACGGTGATCTGCTGCGTGCGGTACGGGAACGTGATGGGCAGCAGGGGCAGTGTGATCCCGGTTTTTATCGGGCAGATCCGGGCCGGGAGGCCGGTTACGGTTACGGATCCGGTGATGACACGTTTCCTGATGAGCCTGGAGGAAGCGGTGGAACTGGTAAAATACGCCTTTGTGTACGGTCATCCGGGAGATATCTTTGTTCCGAAAGCAGAGGCGGCGGCCATGGGAGATCTCGCAAGAGCAGTTCAGATGCTGTTTGGTGATACCGGTATCCGGTTCGTGGGAATCAGGCACGCAGAAAAGATGGATGAAACCCTGATCAGCAGGGAGGAACTGGGACGCGTGGAGGACCTCGGCGCATATTTCCGGATCCGGGCTGACGGCAGGAATCTGAATTATATGCAGAAGGAGACGGTCTGCTCCTCTGCAGATGGAAAAAAAACCTGGTCTGTTCAGGAGGAGTCCGGGAATGAGAACAGCGGAAACGCGGGAACGGCCGGACTGGCCGGGGGCTTTACCAGCCGCAGCACCAGGCAGCTGACGGCGGAAGAAATCGTCCAAAAGCTTCTGGAGACGTCATTCATAAGAGAAGAGAAGGAAAAAGAGGGCAGATGATACACAGCGACGCAGCCATCCTGATCCTGAATTTCTATCCGCCTTTGATCGTAAAAAGGGCGGTGGATTCTGTCGTCCGGCAGGACTTTCAGGGGACATGGACGATCTATCTGGGATTTCATGACAGGAGCGCTGAACACAAGGCGGCAGTAAGAGAGCAGTTCCGTGACCTTCCGGTGGAGTATGTGGATATCGACAGAGACCTTGTATCCGATACCCGCGCCAAAAATGTCATTCTGCGTGAGGCACTGCGAAGAGGCAGGCACAAATATCTGTTTTTCCTGGACGATGATGATGAATGGCATCCGGATTATCTGCGGAAGATGA
>CAMODP010000089.1 GCA_946611445.1 uncultured Eubacterium sp. | reverse complement strand
CTGTTCAGAACCATGCGGAATTTGAACAAAACAGAAGCGCGGAAGGCGCGTCTGCAGCCTGGGTCTGAATAGTTACGATAAAGCAACATAAAACCAGACAGAGTGCGGACATGAGAAAGAGAGGTTACAATGAAAAAGAAAACAATGAAATGGCTGAGCGTGACGCTGGCGGCGTCCTTTGTCATGACAGCCGCTGTCGGGACGAACGTATTCGCGGATGATGAGAAGACCGTCACAGTCATCACATCGGATGTGCTGCGGCCGGAGGAGGCTGACACGATCCTGTCCAGCGTGGATTTCCGGCTGTATGAGATGGTTTATGATCCGCTGGTCCGGTACGGCTTCAACGGCGAGATCGAGCCGGCGCTGGCAGAGGAGTGGGAGGTCAGTGAAGACGGCACGGTGTATACCTTCAAGCTGCGCGAGGATGTCAAATTTTCAGACGGCACAGACTTCAACGCGGACAGCGTGATCTGGAACACGGACCGCTGGACGGATGAAAACAAGGCCAGCTTCTCCGCTCCCCTGGAGAAGATTGAGAAGATGGACGACTATACGGTATCCTTCACCTTTGCCAATGCCGCCTTTACAATCATGAATGAGTTCACCTATCCGAGACCGTTCCGTATGTGCGCGCCGAGCTCACTGGATGAGGACGGCAATTTTGTACTGGGTGTAGGCACCGGCCAGTGGATGATCGATTCCTATGAGGACGACCAAGAGGTTGTCATGGTGCCGAACCCCTATTATTACGGAGAGGCGCCGAAGGTTGACAAGGTGATCCTGCGCGAGGTGACAGACGGCCAGTCCCGCACCTTCGCCATGCAGAGCCAGGAGGCCGATCTGTCCCTGGCGGACCTGCCCTCTGAGAATGCCAGCGTCATCGAATCCGACGAGTCCCTGGCTACTGTCTCCCAGACCTCCACGCAGACCTTCTTCCTTGCCATGAACTCTGACAACAAGTTCCTGCAGGATGAAGCCGTCCGCAAGGCCCTGAATTATGCCACCAACCAGGAAGAGATCACAGAGGTCCTGCTGAACGGCGACGGCACGACAGCCAGTATCCTTTTCTCGCCCGAGGTGGCTTATGTGACGGAAGAGAACTCCGCCGGCTATCCATTTGATCCGGAACAGGCAAAGACCCTTCTGGCAGAGGCCGGTTATGAAGATACCGACGGCGACGGCATTGTGGAAAAAGACGGCGAGCCGCTGCAGCTGACACTGGTCCTGCAGACACAGGAATACGCCAACTGGAAGACCATCTGCGAGTACCTGCAGTCTGAATACGCCAAGGTCGGCATCGGCATCGAGCTGAAGGAGGAGGAAGTATCCGCCTACTACGATGCCATCTGGACGAACCGCGAATATGATCTCATCATCTACCGTACATATGAGGATTCCTGGATGCCTTTCGGCTTCCTGAAGAGTGTCTTCTATCAGCCTGAAGACGGGCAGGCAGTGTTCTGGTATGATGAGGAGCAGAACGACCTGATCGACCAGATTGCCGTTTCTACAGATGAGGAAGAGAGACAGGAACTGTTTGACCGGCTCTTTGCCCGCATGGATGAAGTGGCCGCCACCGTGCCGCTCTACTATCCGAACCGCACATACACATACAATACCCGCATCACCGGTGTAGAGGCGGCCCCGACGACGTATGAGGGCGTCAACTGGACTGCGCTGGATATTGCGGAGTAAAGCGTATTAAAAATTCGGACTCTCTTCCGTGTTCTGCACGCGGTACGCATTCGGTGTGCAGCCGTATTTTTCCCGGAAAATTCTGGTGTAGTAGCTCTGATGGCTGAAGCCGCAGGAGGCGGCGATCACGGATACCTTGAAGGGTGTCGTGATTAGCAGATCCCGGCTGACGGACAGGCGGTAGGAGTTCAGAAAATCAATGGGCGACAGGTTTAGGTATGACTTGAATATCTGGCAGCACTTGCTTCGCCCGACCTTTCCTGCTGCGGCTATGTCCGTCAGCCGGATTTTTTCTGCGTAGAAACGGGAGATATAGCTGACCATGCTCTCCAGAATCTGCACCTCGTCTCCCGGGATCCCGTTTTGCCGTGCAGGCAGGACGGAACGGCAGATCCCGGCGAGCAGGAGCTGCAGGAGGCCGGACAGTTCCAGCGGCCAGGCAAGCGGTCGGTCGGTCTCGAACTCCGAAAGGCGGGTGAACAGACTGCGAAGCTCATCAAATTCTGCTGAAGACGCAGGAAAGAGACAGCCTTCCACGGCTGCGTCAAAGAATACGGGGTACAGGAGAGATATGTTAACGGCGTGATTATCTATCAGGGAAAGCAGATTCGTGTGGAGAGAAAAAATCCTTGCAGATTTTGCTGTTCCGCAGGAAAGTGTGTGTACCTGCTGCGTGCAGATTACAAAGACATCTCCCGGCTGCAGGAGTACATTCTGCTTTCGCGTCTCCAGACGGACAGAGCCTTTCTGCACCTGCAGAATTTCCAGATCCTCATGCCGGTGCGGCGCGTCCGGCCGTCCGGCGGACAGCTCCCGGGTTTCCAGCCGCACCGGGAGATGCGGAATGTTGTAATGAATCTGCTCCTGTTCTGTGCCGGGCATTTCCAGTATGGCCATAATGTCCCTCCGCGTACGATTCTGTCTTAAAAAGATATAAAAATGATATACAGCTGATAATTTTCCCATTATTATAGCAGAGAATCCGGCAAATGCAATTTGAAATCAGGACGCGGGATCCTGAGGAGGGCCGGAGTATGGGAGGACATATGGCTAAATACGGCAAACTGATCGGATTTTTGAAGGCGGTGCCCGGGGACGTATGCGGCAAGATTCTGCTGGGACTGGCGATTACGGCGCTGGGCTTTTCCCAGGCCTGGTTTGTGGCGAAGGCCATCACGGTCCTTCTGGACGGGGCGTCCGTCAGGGACACTTTTCTTTACCTGGTCGGCGCGCTTGCGTCTCTGGCAGTCCGGATGCTTCTTGTACGCCTGCAGGAAGGCTTTGTTAAAAAGATGGGCGCAAAAGTCAAGGCTGTCATCCGAAGCAGCATTCTGGATAAGCTGATGCGGCTTGGGCCCGCTTACATTAATGACCGAAGCAGCGGGGATCTGCAGTCTCTTGTCACGGACGGCGTGGAATCCTTCGAGCCGTTTCTTGTCCAGTATATTCCGCAGATCGCGGTTGTCGCCGTCACGACGGCTTTCTCTGCCCTGTGGATGTGGCATCTGGACAGAACTGTCGGACTGCTGGTTCTGGGAATGACGGTTCTTTCCATAGTAATCCCGCATTTGTTTATGCCTGCGGTATCACGTGTGATGATCGAGTACTGGCAGGACTACGCGGACCTGAACGCGCGGTATATCGACTGCATGCAGGGCATGGGCACGCTGAAATCTCTCGGCGCCAGCGCGAGAGAAGGAGAAAAGCTGTCCCGGAGAGCCTGGCATTTTGCAGGGGAATCCATGAAGAACCTGAATGTATCTCTGGCGGATTCTGACGTAATCGTTGCCTGCACAACCATCGGAACGGCTGTGAGCGTATTGCTTGCCGCCGTCCATATGTCGCAGGGCAGACTTTCCCAGGGCAGTCTGCTGCTGATCCTGTTCCTGGTCGGAGAATGCATGAAACCGGTCGGCGAGATGAATACATACTGGCACAGCAGTTATCTGGGCCTGTCTGTGGCAGAGGAGTTGTTTGCCGTGATGGATGAGCCGGCGCGGATCAGGGAATCCTGCTCCGGGGTGCCCAAATGGCAGCCGGGTGGAGATCCCCCCGGAATACGTATAGAAAATGTGAGCTTCCGGTATGAACAGGACGGAGAAGAAGTCATGCGGGGCGTGACCATGGATATTCCGGCCGGCAGGATGACGGCCATAGCCGGGAGGTCGGGATCAGGCAAGACAACACTTGTACAGCTCCTCCTGCGCTTTTATGACGTGACGGGAGGAAGCATACAGATCAACGGGCAGGATATCCGTGAGATACCGGTCGAAGTTCTCCGGAGGATGATTGCCGTTGTCTTTCAGGAATCCTACCTTTTTTACGGGACGATCAGGGAAAACCTTCTGATGGCCAGACCGGATGCCTCGGAAGAAGAGATGATGGAGGCTGCCCGCCTGGCAAATGCCCATGAATTCATCGCTGCTCTTCCTGACGGTTATGACACAATGGTCGGCGAGCGCGGCGCCACTCTCTCCGGCGGAGAGAGACAGAGACTCTCCATCGCCCGCGCCATTCTGAAGGACGCGCCCATTCTGCTGCTGGATGAGGCTACTTCAAGCGTGGATATGGCCCACGAAGCCAGGATCCGGGAGGCACTGGACCGCTGTATGGAGAACCGGACGACGATTGTCGTCGCCCATCGTCTCTCGACGATCCGGCAGGCGGACCGCATCTATGTACTGGAGGACGGAAGAGTCGCAGGATGCGGGACAGACGGAGAGCTGATGAGAAGCTGTCCGGCCTGGCAAAGACTGGTCGCTGCCCAGAAGGAGCAGGAGGAAGTATATGAAAAGACTGAGTGAAAACAGGGCTGTGCGCCTGGTGCGGCACCTGCGCGCTTACCAGAAAGAGATGGCCGGCGCGGTGCTCTGCGGCGTTTTCCACCAGCTGTCAATCGTTGCTGTGTCCGTGCTGGGCGCTTATACAGTGGGACTTGCAATTAACGGGACACTGCCGGAGCATTTCAGAGGCATGCTGACCGCAACCATATGTATCGTGGCTGCCCGCGTTTTTTTCTATTTTCTGGAGATGTGGCTGAATCACGACATAGCCTTCAAAGTTCTGGCAGACCTTCGGATACAGCTGTATGACGCGATTGAAAGGGTTTCGCCGGCTATTCTCCTGAATATGCGTTCCGGTCAGCTGGCATCTACTCTGATGAGCGATGTGGAACTCCTGGAATGGTTCTTTGCACATACCTTCGGCAGCATTCTGGTTGCGGTAATCGTGCCGGTCCTGCTGTGCGTTGTTCTCGGCAGAGTGCACCTCCTGCTTCCGGCATTGCTGCTGCCTTTTGTGCTGGTCATGACCGGCATTCCGTCTCTGATGAAGAAACAGGCTGACCGACAGGGGATGCTTGTCAGAGAGCAGCTCGGAGATGCCAACGCCGTGACCATAGAGGGGATCCAGGGTATGAAAGAGATTCTCTCCATGAATTACCGGGAGGCCTATACCGAGAAGAACAAAGCATATATGAGCCGGTTTTACGACAGCCAGCTGCAGTACGGACGCCGTCTGGGGACAGAGGGAGCCTTGCTGCAGGGGACGCTTGGCATATCCATGCTCTGCGTTACCGCGGCGGCAGCCGTCCTGATTACCCGCGGGCAAATCAGTGCCTGGTGGTATCCTTTTATTTCCGTATTGGCAGGCATGGTCCTGGGGCCGGTACAGGACATCTGCAGCACCGCCAGAAACTTCGGACTGATTTTTGCGGCTGCCGAGAGGGTCTACCACGTACTGGAAGAAAAGCCGACGGTGGAGGATACCGGGGCGGGACTGCTTCCCTCCGGCCTCAGGCCGGAGATATCCTTCCGGAACGTGCGGTTCCGCTATCACGAAGGTGGCGCCGAGGTGCTTGACGGTGTCAGCTTCCGGGCGGAGCCGGGACAGACACTGGCGCTGGTCGGACATTCCGGAGCGGGGAAGAGTACCTGCCTTCATCTTCTGCTGCGGTACTGGGATGTGACAGGCGGTCAGATCTGTATCGGAGGAAAGGACCTGCGGGACATCTCGCTGGAATCGCTTCGATCTGTGTATTCCGTTGTACTGCAGGATGTCTGGCTTTTCCGCATGACACTGCGCGAGAATATCCGGCTTGGGCGGCCGGAGGCATCGGATGCCGAGGTGGAAGAAGCAGCCCGTCTGGCAATGGCTGACAGTTTTATACGGTCTTTTCCGAACGGATATGATACGGTTCCGGGCGAGGGCGGCGCCACACTGTCAGGCGGCCAGCGCCAGAGGATTGCCATCGCGCGCGCGGTCCTGCGGAACGCGCCGATTCTGGTCATGGACGAAGCTGTCAGCAGCCTGGACACGGAAAATGAGAAAGATATACAGGCCTCCATCCGGAATTCCAGCCGTCAGCACACAACGATCCTGGTCGCGCACCGGCTGTCGACAATACGGTCGGCGGACAGGATCGTCATGCTGGAGAACGGACGGGTGGTTCAGACAGGGACTTTTCAGGAACTGGAGTCGGCTGATGGCCCGTTCCGGGAACTGATCCGGAGCGGAGAGAGATGAGAAAGCGAAGAGGACAGATGGTGAATATGCAGGCACAAAGGGCAGCTTGCGGGTGAGAATCCGGTGACCTGCGGGCAATCTGTTTCGGCAGGCAGGCGCATAATAAAACCGTACATACATAGCAGCAGGGAGGTAAAAAATGCAGAAACTGAATATGGAGATTAAAGGCATCTGGGAAGGGGATGCCGGCGTCTATGATGAGGGCGTTAAAAAAGAACTGACGGAACAGAACACATCTTCAGAGGCCTGGGCGGATCTCGTTCTTTCCTGCGCGCCAGCTGGCGGGGACGGCAAACCGCTGAACATTCTGGACTGCGGGACGGGCCCCGGCTTTTTCCCCGTGGTTCTCGGCCGGCGGGGTCATCATGTCACAGGTATAGACCTGACAGAGAACATGATTGCAAAGGCAAAGGAAAACATACAGGCCGCCGGCGTCACCGCGGAGGCAATCGTAATGGATTGCCAGAAAACGGATTTCCCGGATGAGACGTTTGACATGGTTATCAGCAGGAATATCACCTGGACACTGAGCGACCCGCAAAAGGCTTACCGGGAATGGCAGAGAGTGCTTCGCCCCGGCGGCAGGCTCCTGATCTTCGACGGCAATTACTATCTGCATCTGTTTGACGAGGAACGGATGAAGACTTTCCGCAGGCTGGATGAACGGATGAAACAGGAGAGGGGCCGCGGTATATTCTCCCACAGCGGTGCAGGAGATACTTTCGGGGAGATCAGCAGCAGGCTCTTCATGAGCAGCAAAAACAGACCCCTCTGGGATCTGCAGTATCTGATGGAGATTGGTTTCCGCTGGGTTTTTGCCTCACCTGACATCCGCAAAGACATGGGCCGGGAGCAGGAAGAGACAGACGAACTGACCCGTGAGATACACGCTTTCATGCCGATGTTCCTGGTCGGAGCCGAGAAATAAAAAGAGGACAAAGAGCCGCGGGGACAGATTCATGGAGCCATGAAATCTGTTTCCCGCGGTTCTGCGCGTTTTTATTCAAACGGGAAGGTCACGGGCAGGTGATACTTGTC
>CAMODP010000088.1 GCA_946611445.1 uncultured Eubacterium sp. | reverse complement strand
GGTGAAATGCCCCGGTAGGGGAGCTACCGAGGCATTTCGAGGGGAGTATAAATAATTAATAAGGGGTTATTAATTGTAAAAAAAATTTTTTGAAGGGTAAATTCTTTTTACAAGAATGATTGTAATACATTTATAAAGATTTTGCAACTATTTTATTAAAAAGTTTACAGGGAAATCTGTCCCAGGGCTTCGACGACTTTCTCAAACTGCATAAAATGCGATGCCTTTACCAGGACGGTGTCCCCCTGCCGGAACAGTTCTCCCGCCTGTTCCAATAGCCCGTCCCGGTCCGGAAACCATTTTACACAGAGCGCCGGGTTTTTCCCGGAAGCCGCCTCTGCCATCTGCCTGCTGATCTCTCCCACACAGTACAGGGCGTCACAACGGCCCTGTTCCGCTGCAAAGGCGCCTACCTCTGCGTGAAGGGAAGGCGCAGTCTCCCCGAGTTCTCCCATATCGCCGAGTACGGCCACCTTCCTTCCGGATGCTTCCCGGAGAAGGTCAAGCGCCGCTTCCACAGAAGCGGGACTGGCATTGTAGCTGTCGTCAATGATGGTCAGTGTCCCGGTCTCCATCAGATGGAACCGGCCTGTCAGCGTCTCCATCCGGCTGACGCCCTCCGCGATCTGCTCTCCGGAAAGTCCGAAGACCCAGCCCGCGGCTGCTGCAGCCAGCGCGTTTGACACCATGTGTCTTCCGGGCACGGGAACCAGAACGGGAATTGCGCCGTCCGGCGTATGGATGACACAGCGCGTGCCCTTCAGTCCCTGCGGCTCCAGAGCGTCCGCCCAGATCTGCCGCGCCGGCCCGCCGGACACAGCCGGTCCTATCCCGTAAAAGACTTTCCGCAGGTCATCCCTCTTCTCCAGAGACGCAAGCAGCGGGTCATCGGCATTCAGGATGGCACAGCCATCCGGTGAAAGATACGCAAAGGCCTCGGATTTCGCGCGCAGGATTCCTTCCTGGCTGCCGAGAAATTCTATGTGGCTGAAGCCTATATTGGTCATAATGACCGCCCGCGGCCTGACGATCTTCGCAAGGCGGGTCATCTCGCCGAAATGGTTGATCCCCATCTCCAGCACGGCCAGCTCATCCTCCTCCCGCAGGCGGAAGATGGTCAGCGGCACGCCCAGTTCGTTATTGAAGTTGCCTTCTGTCTTGAGAACGCGGAACTTACGGCCGAGGACAGCGGCAGTCACCTCTTTCGTCGATGTCTTGCCGACGCTTCCGATGATGCCGACGGCAGGAATCTGCAGAACGGCCAGATAGTATTCCGCCAGATCCCGGAGCGCGCGCAGCGTATCGTCCGTCAGGATGACGGGAATATCCAGCCCCTCCCCGGGCAGCTCCTCTGCCAGGATTACAGCCGCGCCGGCCGCGGCGCACTGCGGGATAAAACTATGTCCGTCCACATGCTGTCCGCGGATCGCCGCGAACAGGCAGTCCCGGCCCGCCTTCCGGCTGTCTGTCACAACCGCCGTGATCTCCCGGTCCTGCACCTCTTCTGTTTCATGCCAGCCCTTCTCCTCTGTATACGCACAGAGTCTGCCGCGCACGGCGCGCGCGGCAGACTGTATCGTGAGTCCCTTCATTCTTTTCAGAGTGTCTGGCGTCTGTTTTGTATTTTCTGTCATATCTGCCTTTCCAGCGATGTAACTATTCAGCTACGCTGAAAGTTACTGCGCAGATCCATTAAGAGCCGCCTTCGGCGAAGGATCTGCGCACTCCTGAATCATGTTCATACGCCCTCAGCAGCGGTGTGCTTCGGGCTGTCTGATTAGTCATTCAAAGATACTTCTATCAGTCTTTCACAGAGTGTCGGAAAATCCATCCCGATCGCCGCCGCTTCCTGCGGCACCAGGCTGGTCGGCGTCATGCCCGGAAGGGTATTGGCCTCCAGACAGAACATCTCCCCGTTCTCCCGCATCATGAAGTCAAAGCGCACGTATGTCCGTATTCCGAGAACATCCGCTGCCATAACAGAGTATTTCTGCATCTGTTCTGTGATGGCAGGCGGCAGATCTGCCGGACAGGTCTCAACCGTGGATCCCGCTTCATATTTATTCTTGTAGTCGTAGAACCCCTGCTTCGGCGCGATCTCAATGACGGGATACGCTTCCCCTGCTACGACAGCCACGGAAAACTCCCGCCCCCGTATGTACTCCTCTACCAGGGCCGTCGGCTCCAGCGCGAAGGAACAGCGCAGGGCCTCCCGGAACTCTTCGTCATTGTACACGATGGAAACACCCACGCTGGAGCCGCCCCGGCAGGGCTTCACCACCAGCGGAAACTGCATGCCAAGTTCTGCCGCGGTACGGATTCCGGAGTGGACCGTTACCAGTATGCCCTTCGGCGTGGGAACGCCTGCGATACGGAAAAGCTGTTTTGTCCGCTCTTTGTCCATGGCAAGGGCACTGGACAGATAATCCGGCCCCGTATAGCGGATGCCGTACAGATCCAGTAGCGCCTGCATACGTCCGTCCTCTCCGTTTGCCCCGTGCAGCGTCATAAAGACAATATCCGCCTCGCTGCACAGCTCCAGGACATTCGGTCCGGGAAGTGCTCTGCGCCTCTCCTGTTCCGCGGCAACCTGCGCGGTCTGCAGGCGCATCTTTGCCGCCGCGGCCTCCACATCAAAGTCCCCGCAGAAGGCATCCGGCGCGGATACACCCGGCCATCCGAAGAACAGATCCAGGAGAATTGCCTGATGTCCCCTGCTCCGCAGTGCCTTGCAGACCTGTGTGCCCGAGACAATCGAGACCTCCCTCTCCGTGCTTGTGCCAGCCGCCAGTACAACTATTTTCATCTGTCCGCTCCTTTTATCAGCCCGGCATGATCTCTGCGATCGGCTGCTTGCCCGCAGGCTGTGACTCACTGTAATAGACAATCACAGGGAAGCCTGTATCCATAATATCAAAGATCGTCGCCGCAGCAGCCTCCGGTGTATTGACACAGCCGTCCGAGCCGTTGTATTTCCAGGTATCCTTGTTGCTGAAATCAAAGTCTGTCCTCCAGGACGCATCATGAATGCCGCAGGAAGCAAAGAAGGGCAGCCAGTATTTGACCTTGACGTTGCCGTTGGCGCGGAATGTGGCATCCTTCTCCTTCAGATCAATACCCCAGACCTTGCCGGACGGTGTGTTCTGACCGGTGCTGTCGTTTCCTGTGACAACCGGTGTATCCACCACCAGGACACCGTCATGGTAGCACCACATCTCCTGCTTCTCGATGCAGATCTCCACATATGTACCGCCGATATCATTTGTGGATCTGTCCATGGCACGGTACAGGTATACCGGTTCTCTGGTCTCCTGCAGTCCACGCTGGATCGCGTCGATCAGATCCATGACCGTGGACTCCTGGTTGATGCACCACCCGTAGTCGCCGCCGCTCTCCAGCTCGATCTCCACGCCAGAGGAGGTTGTAAACCGGTGACGGAGTCCATAAGTGTCCGTATCATAGGCAAGCTGGTAGACCCACTCGGCCACGCGGCCCTTGTTGATCACGTAATTGCCTTCATCGTCCTGATCCAGGAAACTCCTGACCAGAGTGCCGTCCACGGTGAACTGCCGGTCCCCGAAGTCATAGACGATATTCGTATTCATCATGCGGTTCAGGTATTCCGCCGTAGACACCAGTTTCTCGTCGTCAGCGTTGGCAGATGGCTTCTGATAGAGATCAAGCGCCTCAAAGTCTAAGGATGTCTCGGCATTTTCAATAGCGGAAATAATGGCATACCTGGTCTTGTCGCGGTCCAGGGTCGTGCCCTGCTGACTTTCCGTGACAGAGAAGGTGCCGTCGGGGTTCTCTTCAATCTGCGAATTTGACGGCGCGATCACATTGCCCGCATTGAAGCACTGCATCTCGCTCATGACATTGTCGACAGAGCTCTTGTCATAGGTAAATCCGATATCCACCGTATACGATTTTCCCCTGCCCAGATAAAACAGCCACAGATTTGTGTTCTGGCTGTCCATCAGCTTCTGGACAGAACCGTCATCGACATACTGCATGTAGATCTGGTCGCCCGTGATCTTCTCCACGATACCGTTTCGCTCACTGCAGGACAGCGTATAGTCCCTGATCCGGTTCTGGATCGCGTACTTCGCGTCATCAACTGTCATCTCACCCACATTGACGCCGTTGATGCGTGTCCCTGAGAAAAAGTGATTTTTGAAATGCCATTTCCCGAATGTGAAGATTCCTCCCAGGATCAGCACCAGCAGTATCAGAAGGATCACCATACCGACCAGCTGTCTGGATAGTTTTCTCATGCGGTTTACCCTCGTTCTTTCTATATTATATACACTGTAAGATGATTCATACGGATTTCTGAATCATTGTAATATCTTCATACGCGGCTTGTCAAGCATCCGCCCCTGCCGGTGCGGCCATCCAGCGTCCTGTCGATCCGCAGGGAAGGACCAGTCCCGTTGAAGTGACCGGCAGCCCGATCTCCGATGCCTCCGCAGAGCCTCTGTGCCGGCCGAAGGCTGCCATCAGCATATAGCTGAGCACGGCGGGAGCCAGACCGGTCGTATAGGAATTCAGCAGAACAAACAGGGGGCGGCTGCTCAGCAGTTCAGAGCACTTCACCAGGAGGGGCCAGATGCTGTCCTCCAGCTTCCAGATCTCCCCTTTCGGACCCCTGCCGTAAGATGGCGGATCCAGAATAATGGCATCATAGGTATTTCCGCGCCGGATCTCCCGTTCCACGAATTTGCCGCAGTCATCCACCAGCCAGCGGATCGGCCTGTCCGACAGTGAAGACACAGCGGCGTTTTCCCTGGCCCAGGACACCATGCCCTTCGAGGCATCCACATGTGTCACGGCGGCGCCCGCTTCGGCGGCTGCCAGCGTGGCTCCTCCCGTGTAGGCAAACAGGTTCAGCACCCTGACCGGTTCCGCGGCAGCGCCGGATTCCGCCTGTCTGCGGCGTGTTTCCCGGCGGATCTGTCCGGCACTCCATTCCCAGTTCACAGCCTGTTCAGGAAACAGCCCGGTGTGCTTGAAGCTGAAGGGCTTCAGCCGGAATGTCAGGTTTCCATACCCGATCTCCCATTGCTCCGGCAGATGAAAGTTCTCCCATTCGCCGCCGCCCCGGCTGCTCCTGTGATAGTGTCCGTCACAGTGCTTCCATCCGCGGTGTTTCTTCGGCGTATCCCAGATCACCTGCGGATCCGGCCGGATCAGGAGGCAGTCCCCCCACCGCTCCAGTTTTTCTCCCGCCGAGGCGTCCAGAACCTCATAATCTTTCCATTTATCGGCAAGCCACATACACAGCGCTCCTGTCTCTCTCTTCCTGCACATACCTGTTTCAGCAGACAAAACAAACCCCGAAAACCATTACTGATTCTGGTTTTCGGGGATCAACAGAGCAGATAACGGGAATCGAACCCGCCTCCCCAGCTTGGGAAGCTGGTGTTCTACCAATGAACTATATCTGCATGGACAGTATTATATGCCCGCGCGCCGGAAAATGCAAGACCAAAAAAGGATTATGCCGGCAGTAAAACAAACAGAGAGCCGGTGCTCATGCGCTCCGGCTCTCTGCGGTTTTCTTCTTTGGTAATCTTACTTTGCGTACTCTGTCACGCGGCTCTCACGAATTACATTTACTTTGATCTGTCCCGGATACTGCAGTTCATCCTCGATCTTCTTCGAGATGTCCCTGGCGAGGAGAATCATCTCCGCGTCGCTTACCATTTCCGGCACAACCATGACCCGTACTTCTCTACCTGCCTGAATAGCAAAAGATTTGTCCACTCCCTTGAAGGAGTTGGCGATGTCCTCTAAGTCTTTCAATCTGTTTGTGTAAGTCTCGAGTGTCTCTCTGCGGGCACCCGGACGGGCTGCGGATATCGCGTCGGCAGCCTGTACGACGCATGCGATCAGCGACTGCGGTTCTACATCACCGTGATGAGATTCCACAGCATTGACAACGATTGCCGGCTCTTTGTACTTGCGGCAGAGATCCGCTCCGATCTGGATATGGGATCCTTCCACCTCATGATCGATCGATTTTCCGATGTCATGCAGCAGTCCTGCGCGCTTCGCCATGCGGACATCCAGTCCGATCTCGCCGGCCAGCAGGCCGCTCAGCTGCGCCACCTCGATGGAATGCTTCAGGGCATTCTGTCCGTAGCTGGAGCGGAAAACCATACGGCCGAGGAGTTTGACGAGCTCGGTATGAACACCGTGCACGCCCACTTCCAGCATGGCTGACTCGCCTTCCTCGCGAATCCGGCTCTCGATCTCTTTTCTTGCCTTTTCAACAGTCTCTTCAATGCGCGCCGGATGAATCCGGCCGTCGACGATCAGCTTCTCAAGCGTGATTCTCGCCACCTCGCGGCGGATCGGATCAAACGAAGAGAGAACCACCGCTTCCGGTGTATCATCTATGATCAGGTCAACGCCTGTCGCCTGCTCAAGCGCACGGATGTTCCGGCCCTCACGGCCGATGATCCGTCCTTTCATCTCATCACCCGGCAGCTCCACTACAGAGATTGTGGATTCGGCGACATGATCCACCGCGCACTTCTGAATGGCGGTGACCACATACTCCTGTGCCTTCCGGGCCGCTTCGTCTTTGGCTTTCTCCTCATACTCCTTGTAGAGTCTGGCGGTATCCAGCCGGATTTCGTCTTCAACAGATTTCAAGAGGTATTCTTTTGCTTCTTCGGAGGTAAAACCGGAGATTCTCTCCAGTTCCTGTACGCACTGGTCACGTAATTGATCGATCTGCGCTTCTCTTGTCTTCAGAGCTGTTTCCTTCGATGCGATGTCGTTTTCCCGGCGCTCAAGAGCGTCCGCTTTTCTGTCCACGGATTCCTCCTTGGACAGCACGCGCTTCTCATATTTCTGCAGCTCATTCCGGCGGTCCTTATACTCCCGGTCACGCTCATTTTTGAGGCGAAGGTTCTCTTCCTTTATCTCCAGAAGAGATTCCTTCTTTTTTGCTTCAGAAGTCTTGATGGCTTCATCTATGATACTTCTGGCCTGTTCCTCAGCGGTACCAA
The DNA here is from genome assembly GCA_946611445.1 of uncultured Eubacterium sp. Classification (GTDB taxonomy): domain Bacteria; phylum Bacillota; class Clostridia; order Lachnospirales; family Lachnospiraceae; genus Bilifractor. The sequence goes on along the minus strand of CAMODP010000088.1, from coordinate 393 downwards.
TCTTCTCAGCATCCTGTCTGATCTTCTTGGCCACCGCAAGCTTTCCGGATACCGGAACTGCGATGAGAAGGGCAACGACTGCAGCGACAGCAGCGACAAGCACTGTCATCATTACAGGCGTACCTCCTTATTTAATTGTCATAGTACATCTACAACAAATAAAGTTTATACTTACTTTATTCTTTTGTCAATTGTGAATCGGATTTTATGTGATGCTGTTTTCTGCTCATCCTATGCAGGATTTCAGGTACTGAATATTCTGAGCATATCGTATTGACGATATATCATTTTCTATGATACACTTTATTTTGCTCAGATGAGCACGGGAACACTGCTGTAAGCGCAGGCGGTTGGCCATCATTCTCCGAAAGGAGGTGATGCTTATGCCGATTA
>CAMODP010000087.1 GCA_946611445.1 uncultured Eubacterium sp. | reverse complement strand
CTTCTTCGGCTCGATGATCCGGTTTGCGCCTGCATTGGAGGTCATGATGATCACCGTCTCCCGGAAACTGACCTTGCGGCCCTGGGCATCTGTAATATGCCCGTCATCCAGCACCTGCAGCAGGATATTGAACACATCCGGGTGCGCCTTCTCAATTTCATCAAAGAGCAGGACACTGTACGGACGGCGGCGGATCTTTTCGGACAGCTGGCCGCCTTCCTCATACCCCACATATCCGGGCGGGGAGCCGATCATCTTCGAGACGCTGTGCTTTTCCATGTATTCAGACATGTCCACGCGGATCAGGGCCTCTTCGCTGCCGAATACCGCCTCCGCAAGCGCCTTGGATAATTCTGTCTTTCCTACGCCGGTGGGTCCCAGAAACAGGAAGGACCCGATCGGTCTGGCGGGATCTTTGAGCCCGACGCGCCCCCGCCTGACAGCTCTGGCGAGCGCCTGAACAGCTTCCTCCTGGCCGACTACCCTCTTGTGCAGGGTTTCTTCCAGGTGGGCCAGCCGGCGCGACTCCGCCTCGGCGATTCTCTCTGCCGGGATGCCGGTCCACACGGATACACAGGCGGCTACATCCGCCTCTGTCACCATGCGGCGGTCCTTCTCCTGCCGCCCGGCCCGCTTCTTCTGCGCTGCCAGCGCCTTCTCCTGTTTCTTCTGCTGGTCATGCAGACTTTTGACAAGGTACATGTCCCCGTCCTGCAGGGCTTTTTCCTTCAGGACAGCCAGCTCCGCGATTTCCCGCTCCAGAAATGTCCAGTGTTCCGGCTGTCCGTAGCTGCCCATCTGCACCCTGGAAGACGCCTCGTCGATCAGGTCGATGGCCTTGTCCGGCTGAAAACGGTCATTGATATACCGGGTGCTCAGCCTGGCTGCCGCGTCCAGAGCCTCATCCGAAATGGCAACTGCATGGTGCTCCTCGTAATACGGACGCAGGCCTTTCAGGATCGCAAGGGTCTCCTCAACAGAGGGCTCCTCGATCATGACCGGCTGAAAACGGCGCTCCAGGGCAGCGTCCTTCTCAATGTATTTGCGGTATTCAGTGACCGTCGTCGCGCCGATCAGCTGCAGCTCTCCTCTCGAGAGAGACGGTTTCAGGATATTGGAAGCGTCAAGCGCCCCTTCTGCCCCGCCGGCGCCGATAATCGTGTGCAGCTCGTCGATGAACATCAGGATATTCCGGCTCTCCGTTACTTCCTGCAAAAGCCGCCGGATGCGCTCCTCAAATTCGCCCCGGTATTTGGAGCCTGCCACCATGCCTGCCAGGTCCAGCACCACCAGACGCAGTTCCCGCATGTCGCCGGGCACCTCACCGGCCACGATACGCTGTGCCAGTCCCTCCACGACCGCGGTTTTGCCGACGCCCGGCTCGCCGATCAGACAGGGGTTGTTCTTTTTCCGCCGGGTGAGAATCTGCAGAATCCTGTCAATCTCTCTCTCCCGCCCGATCACGGGATCCAGCCTGTGCTGCCTGGCCAGCTCGGTCAGATCGCGGCTGTACTGATCCAGAAACGGCGTAGCGGCCTGTTCCCCCTGACCGTTCCGGAAGCTGTTCACACTCTCCCGTACTTCATCCTCACTGACGCCGCAGGCGCGCAGCAATGACCCCCACAGTCTGGGAATGCCGATGTCCATCGTGACCAGAAGACGGGAAGCCACACAATCCTCTTTCTGGAGTATGGCCATCAGGATATGTTCTGTCCCGGTCATGCGGTCTTTTCCGCGGGCAGCATCCTCCGCCGCCAGATGCAGCACCTCCTCCGCCGATACGGAATACTCCGGCTTTTCGGACAGGAGCGTCTTGTCTCCGGTAGGCATAATCAGCTCTTCCATAAGCTGAGACAGGCGTTCTTCCTTCACGCCTGCCTCAGAAAGGACCACCGCCGCCGTCCCCTGCCCCTCGCGGAGAAGGCCCAGCAGCAGATGCTCGGTCCCGATATACACATGTCCGCGGTCTGCCGCCGCCTTCCGGGCCAGCGACAGCGCGCGTCTTGCCTGTGATGTATAATTCATATCCACACTTTCCCCGCAGACACCTTATCAGCGCCCGCAGCAATACTTATACTTCTTGCCGCTGCCGCACGGACAGGGGTCGTTCCGGCCGATTTTCTTCTCCTTGACAATCGTGCCGGCTCTCTTTCCCTCGCGGTACAGCTCTTTTCTACGGTCCTCATCCAGCAGGGTCTCCCACTGCGGCAGGCCATACAGCCAGTCCGCCTTCGCGTCTACCATATTTCTGTAGAGCTTCTCCTTGTCAAAGGCAAGGCTGACCATGGTATCCTCGGTCATGTCCTCGATGGGATTCTTCTCCTTCAGGCTGTCGTTGATACCGTCCAGAAAGCCGGTCATGCTCATGATGTCCGTCTCATATTTTTCTGCGAGTTCCTTTACTGTGCCGGTCACCTCGGTATCCGGATCATCCAGCAGCTGTTCGTAGATCCCCTTCTCAATGAGAAAATAGTCCTGCCAGAATTTCTGCAGTTCCTTTTTGTCCGTTTCCTGATTGTAGGCAAGTTCCTGCCAGTCCTGTAATAAAGCCATGTCTGTCTTCCTCCTTATACTGTAAAGTAGCGGACGCCCGCTTCAAAAATCTTCATATCCTGTTCGCCCGTGATGTTCAGTGCCACGCCTTCCCCGCGGCGCTCCGCGTGCGCCATCTTTCCGAACACGCGGCCATCCGGGCTGGTAATGCCCTCAATGTTGAAATAGGAACCGTTGATGTTCCAGTACTCGTCCGTGCTGATCTCTCCCTCCGGCGTGCAGTAGCGGGTAGCAATCTGCCCGTTTTCCTGCAGGCGGCGGATCCATCCGGCATTCGCGACGAAACGTCCCTCTCCGTGAGAGGCCGGGCAGGTATAGATCCCGCCGGGCTCCGCCAGCGCCAGCCAGGGCGATTTGTTCGAAACGACCTTCGTATACGCCATCTTGGAAATATGCCTGCCGACCGTATTGAATGTCAGGGTCGGTGAATCGCTCTGCTGCCCGGTGATCTCTCCGCCGGGTACCAGGCCGAGCTTGATCAGCGCCTGGAAGCCGTTGCAGATGCCCAGGGCCAGTCCGTCGCGCTGCTCCAGGAGATCCGTGACCGCTTCGCGAATGGCCGCGTTCTGGAACGCGGTGGCAAAAAACTTTGCGGAGCCGTCCGGCTCGTCGCCTGCCGAGAAGCCGCCGGGGAACATGAGGATCTGGGAGGCGCGGATGCCCTCCGCAAAAGCCTCTACCGATTCGCGGATATCGTCGGCGCTGAGATTGCGGAATACACGGGTGATTGTCCGCGCGCCTGCTCTCTCAAAGGCCCTCGCGCTGTCATACTCACAGTTCGTGCCCGGGAAAACGGGAATAAACACCGTAGGCTGTCCGATCCTGTGTGTGCAGATATGAACGCTGTCCGCGCGGTACACGCCTGCATCCTCCACATCTGCCGATACCGGCTCCGCGCCGGAAACGGGGCGGAACACGCCGGAAAGAGTGCCTTCCCAGGCTTTCTGCGCCTCCTCCATGGAGATGACGGCATCCCCGGTCCGGAAGACCTCTTCCTCTGTCACGACGCCGATCTTCTCGTACATCGGTCCGAGTTCCGCAAATTTTTCCGCCGACACCTCACAGATCAGTTCTCCCGGAAGGGGGCTGAACAGATCCTCTGCCGGCATGCCGCCGTCAAAGCAGACGCCCAGACGGTTGCCGAATGCCATCCGGCTCACGGCTGCCGCTATGCCGAGTCTCTCAACTGCGCAGGCTGCCGCAATCCGCCCTGCCTGCATATCCGCGTGCACCGCGTCATAGATTCTTCCGACCTCGTCGTAAACCGGCAGTTCATACGCGTCCCGCGGTATGCGGACCCGCACCAGCACATCTCCGGCTTTCTTGAGTTCCGGCGAGAGGATATCCCCGACCTTCGCGATATCCACCGCAAAGGACACAAGCGTCGGCGGCACGTCGATCTCATTGAAGGTGCCGGACATACTGTCCTTTCCTCCGATCGACGCCAGACCGTAGGCCATCTGCGCCTCATAGGCGCCGAGCAGCGCGGCAACCGGCTGGCTCCAGCGCTCCGGGCGTTCATCCATCCTGCGGAAATACTCCTGGAAGGTGAAATGCACCTTCCGGAAGTCGCCGCCTGTGGCGACAATCTTCGCCAGAGAATCCGTCACGGCATACACGGCGCCGTGATAGGGACTCCATTTCGAAATATAGGGATCAAAGCCATAGCTCATCATCGTGACCGTCTCGGTTTTGCCTGCCGGAACGGGAACCTTTGCCACCATGGCCTGTGTCTCTGTCATCTGATATTTGCCGCCATAGGGCATGAGGACGCTGCCTGCGCCGATGGATGCGTCGAACATCTCGACCAGCCCCTTCTGCGAGCAGCCATTCAGGTCAGAGAGCGTATCCAGCCACTTCTGACGGACATCCGCCGGCGCGTCAGCCTTTTTCAGCCGGCTGTCCGCCTCGTCCGGAATCTCCACATAGACGTCTGTCTCCTGATGCGCGCCGTTGGTGTCCAGGAAGGCACGGGAAATATTGACGATATCCCGTCCGCGCCACTTGAGTACCAGCCTGGGCTCTTCAGTGACATACGCTACCCTGACGGCCTCCAGGTTCTCTTCCGCCGCATAGGCCAGGAACTGCGCCTCGTCCTTCGGGCTGACGACGACAGCCATGCGCTCCTGGGACTCGGAGATGGCCAGTTCCGTGCCGTCCAGGCCGGCATACTTCTTCGGAACCTTGTCCAGGTCTACGATAAGTCCCGGCGCCAGTTCGCCGATGGCCACAGACACGCCGCCGGCACCAAAATCATTGCACTTCCTGATCAGAGAACTGACCTCCGGCCGCCGGAACAGGCGCTGCAGCTTGCGCTCCGTGGGCGCATTGCCCTTCTGGACCTCCGCGCCGCAGGTGTCCAGAGACGCGGTAGTATGCTTTTTGGAGGAGCCGGTCGCGCCGCCGATGCCGTCGCGTCCCGTGCGCCCGCCCAGCAGAATGATCACATCGCCGGGATCAGAGGTCTCGCGGATGACGGCATTTCTGGGCGCAGCTCCCATGACCGCGCCGATCTCCATACGCTTGGCGACGTAATCCGGATGATAGATTTCTTTTACATAGCCGGTAGCCAGACCGATCTGGTTTCCGTAGGAGCTGTAGCCTTTCGCGGCGCCGCGCGTCAGTGTCTTCTGCGGCAGCTTTCCCGGCAGCGTCTCAGAGAGAGAAACGGTCGGATCGGCCGCGCCGGTCACGCGCATGGCCTGATAGACATAGGTCCTGCCGGACAGCGGGTCGCGGATGGCTCCGCCCAGACACGTGGCGGCTCCGCCGAAGGGCTCAATCTCCGTCGGATGGTTGTGCGTCTCATTCTTGAAATTGATCAGCCACTCTTCTTCTTTTCCGTCCACATCCACCGGGACGATAATACTGCACGCGTTGATCTCGTCAGATTCTTCCTGATCGGTGAGTTTCCCCTCTGCCTTAAGCTTTTTGGCGGCCAGAATGGCCAGGTCCATCAGACAGATATACTTGTCCTTCCTGCCCGCGTACAGAGACTCGCGGTCCCGCAGATACCGCTCATAGCTTCTGCGGATGGGCTCGGACAGCCTGCCCTCGCCGAAGGCGACCTGCTTCAGCTCTGTGGAAAACGTCGTGTGCCGGCAGTGGTCGGACCAGTAGGTATCCAGGACACGGATCTCTGTGACCGTGGGGTCACGGTGCTCTTCCCCGGAGAAATACGTCTGGATGAACTGGAAATCCCGGAAGGTCATGGCCAGATTCAGCGAATCATAGAGGCTGCGGAGCTCCTCTTCCGGCATATTGCAGAAACCTGTAAAAACGGCCACATCATCCGGCTCCTCAAAGGACATGACCAGCGTGTCCGGCTTCGTCAGCCCGGTCTCGCGGGAATCCACCGGATTGATCACGTGATGGCGTATCTGCTCCAGTTCCGTCTCCGTGACAGATCCCTCGATCACATAGGTCGTCGCGCTGCGGATAACCGGCTTCTCATCTTCCTTCAGGAAGGTGACGCACTGCTCTGCGGAATCGGCCCTCTGGTCAAACTGGCCAGGCAGGTATTCCACGGAGAAGACACGGTCACTGTCTTTTCTCGGAAAGTCTTCCTCATACAGCGTATCGACAGGCGGCTCTGCGAAAACGACCCGGCAGGCCTTCTCAAAGACTTCGTCACTGATATTTTCCACATCATACCGGATCAGAATCCGGACACCGGTGACGCCCGACAGGCCCATGTAATGGCGCAGCTCATGGCTCAGTTCTCTTGCCGCGACGGCAAATTCCGGCTTTTTCTCGACATATACTCTTCTGACTTTGCTCATGTATGCTTCCTTTCCCATATATGTGTGATGCTGTCAGGATCTCAAGATTCACTCATCAAAAGTCGTCTGCTGATTTTTATTTCTGTAGATTCTATCAGATTTTTTTCCGTAATACAATCGGTAAAACAGCAGGCACAGCAGTATGCCTGCCGTCACGTCATAGACAGAATGCTGCTTCAGGAACATCGTAGACAATATGATCAGCAAAGCCCATATCCCTATGGCGCGGACAGCCCACGGCCTGTTCTGCAGCATCTTGCACTCACGAGCTGCCAGGTAGACAGCGAGCGAATTGTAGACATGAATACTGGGAAAGACATTTGTCGGCGTATCCCGCAGATAGAGCCAGGTGGTCATGCGGGAAAACAGCGTGTTCCGGTCGAATGTATTCGGCCGGATGGCAAGCCCGTCCGTGGGCAGCTCGATCCCCGTGATGTAGTAGTTGTAGGATTTGCCCTCGGCATCGATCAGGCCCTTGGAGTGCACCGTATAGCCGGCCTCGTCCATGACCTTCTCGAAGCTTTCGGAAAACGGGCGTTTGGCCACGAGCGGCACGTTGAAGCTGGCGAAGTCGGGTTCGCCCAGCGTGGAGAGGTCGATCACGACCTTCGCGGTACCGCGGTCTTCGCCTTCCGCTTTGTACTGATATTTGAACGTGATGGTGTAAGGCTTCTTCAGCGTGCGGTGGGACTTGCTGGCGTTTTTCACATCGATGGTGTAGTCGAAGGTGAACACGCCGTTTGCGTCCGGATTGACCGTGTTGATGGCCTTCTTGAAGCTCAGGTCGTAGACCTCGTAGCCCCTGCTCGTGCCATCGTGCTTGGGTTTCGCGCTGTCCGGGTTAGTCCAGGTGATGCTGCCCTTTGTTAGTGCAGCCCCCGTGTTGCCGTCCACGGCCTTCAGGCGCAGCGTGTACGTCTCGTTGTCGAGCGTGACCGTGGTACCGCTCTTGAGCTCCTTGCCGTTGTCGTCGTAGACCTCGAGCGTGGGGCGCTTATCGTCGGCGGGCTCCTCTTCCTCCTTTTCTTCTTCTTTTTCCTTTTCAGGCTTCTTTTCCGGTTTCTTTTCGGGCTTTTCCTCGGCCGGCTTCGTTTCTTCCGGT
>CAMODP010000086.1 GCA_946611445.1 uncultured Eubacterium sp. | reverse complement strand
CCTCCGTCTCGCTCTCGATCGGGCAGAGGAATGCCCGATCTCGCCCCTGCTTCGAGGCTTGCAGAAACTCAGCGGCTGTCAGTGCTTGCTCCAACGCAGTCTTCAGACAGGAAGGCACGTCCCGGCCATCCTGTAAGCGTTCGTTTGGTTTTAAGCCATCAAATACGATAGGATTCTGAGCAGTTATCGCAGTTAAGCTTGCCCCCCTCACCCGCCGACTTCCGCGGCATCCAGGGAGAACACAAATTCCGTTCCCACCCCTACCGTACTGACAACAGAGATGTTCTGGTTATGCTGATTGATGATTTCCCGCACGATGGACAGCCCCAGGCCGTTTCCTTTCCGTTCGCGTCCGCGGGAGGCGTCTGTCTTGTAGAAGCGATCCCAGATCTGGCCGAGGGAGTCGCTGGGAATTCCCACGCCGTGGTCTTTGACTGAGACATAGACTTTGCCGCGGCGGATGTCGGTTTCGATATGGATTGTTGAGTCGTCTTTGCTGAATTTGACAGCGTTGTCGATGAGGTTGTAGAGCACCTGCTGGATCTTGCCGAGGTCTGCCGACACGTAGAGGTGTTCGCCGGTCAGCAGGAGTTCTATGGAAATTCTCCGGCTGGTACAGGTTCCCTCAAAGGAGGCGGCCATATCCCGGATCACGGCATTGATGTCAAAATCGGTTATCTCAAGGAGGCTGCGTCCCTGGTCGATGCTGTTCAGCGTCAGGATGCCGTTGGTCAGTGCGGTCAGACGTTCCGTCTCCGCGAGGACGATCCGAAGGTATTTTCCACGCATGTCAGCGGGAATCGTTCCGTCCAGAATCGCTTCGACGAAGCCTTTGATGGAGGTCAGCGGAGAGCGGAAGTCATGGGAAACATTGGCGATAAAGCGGCGCTGGTAATCCTCGCTTTTTTTCATTTCTTCCGACATGTAATTCAGGGAGGCGGCCAGACTTCCCATCTCGTCCGAGGAGGAGACCGGTATTTTGTAATCCAGGTGCCCTTCTGAGAATTCCCGCGTGCCCGCGGTTATTTTTTTCAGAGGCCGCAGTACGGAGATATACAGCAGGATAAGCACGGACAGGAAGATGAGATACAGAAGAGTACACAGGAGATGGAGAACCGCCAGGATGCTTTCTCTTCTCCTGAGCAGATCATCCAGCCCCAGATGAAAGGCTACGTAGCCGCGGATATTCAGGTTCGCGGTGATGGGCACCATTACACTGAGCCGGTCAGAGTCGTAATAATCAAAAAAAGTCCCCACACTGTAGTACCCGGAACCGAGGGCAACCGGGTCAAAGCCGGAGAGCTGTTCCGGCTGCTCCGGATGGTAGTCTGTTCTGGTATTAAGCAGTATGCTGCCCTCGGGACTGATCAGCCAGATATCGCAGTTCTGATATACGGAGAGCAGGCGGAGCGTCTCATACAGGCCTGCCATGTCAGACGCTTCCCGGAAGGTGAGAAGCCGTTTTGAGTCAGCAATCATGGAGGCTTCCCTGTATACTCTCCGCCCCTCGGCATTGAACAGCTCTCGCTGGACAATGCGGGATCCCAGCGTAGAAATCACAGTAAAGGTCACAATACCGATTATGACATAGATCAGGATAAATTTTGTGATCAGTCTGTCTCTCATTTCTCTTCCCGCTATCTGACTTCGAATTTATATCCGATTCCCCATACAGTGCTGATGGACCAGTGCGGATTGTCGCTGATCTTTTCCCGCAGCCTCTTGATGTGAACGTCAACCGTGCGGGTATCCCCGACATATTCATATCCCCAGATATGATCGAGCAGCTGCTCCCGGGTAAATACCTGATTTGGCTGGGAAGCCAGGAAATACAGGAGCTCCAGCTCTTTGGGCGGCATGTCCAGCGTCCGTCCGCGGTACGTGACGGAGTAGTTGGTCTGGTTGATGATAAGGTCCGGAAATTCAGCGATCCTGGCCGCGGTTTTTTCTGACGTCGATGACGCCGCCGGCTGCTGCTGAAACCGCCGCAGGACAGCCCGGACCCTGGCGACGAGCTCCTTGGAATCAAAGGGCTTGATGATGTAATCATCCGCCCCCATCTCCAGCCCCAGGACCTTGTCAAAGACCTCGCCCTTCGCGGAAAGCATAATGATAGGGACATTGGAGGTGCGGCGGATCTCCCGGCACACCTCGTATCCGTCTTTGCCGGGCAGCATCAGATCCAGGAGAATCAGATTCGGCTGAAAATCGGAAACGGCCGCCAGCGCTTCATCCCCGTCACCGGCAATTCTGCACGTAAAGCATTCCTTGGTCAGATACAGGGAGATAAGCTCCGCGATGTTGCTGTCATCATCTACGATCAGGATTTTCTGTTTAGCGGCCATGTCTGTGTCTCCTCCCTTGTTATCAGTTCGCTTTGAAATCATGAGAAAATCGCACTAATCCGCCTCAGGCACGCTCCCGCTGCCTCATCCGCGCAGCGGTACTAAGGCTCTCCGCTGAAGCGGATCGCCAAGTACCGGCGGGATTCGAAGCACCTGAGGCAGGATTGTGCGATTTTTTCACAGTAAACGAAAACCGCCGGAATACGCTTCACTTGCGGAATTTCACGATGGTGACACCTGCGTCGCCTTCGCCGAATTCACCCAGATGGAACTCCGCCACGTGTTTGTGCCGGCGGAGATAATTGTGGATGCCCTTCCGGAGGGCGCCGGTGCCTTTGCCGTGGATCACGCGGACGCTGGACAGGTGCGCCAGATAGGCGTCGTCCAGATATTTGTCTAGCTCTGCGATCGCTTCGTCTACAGTTTTGCCCAGAAGGTTTATTTCTGAGGATACCGAGTAAGACTTGGACATCTTCAGCTTGCCTGTTCCCGTTTTTTTCAGGGCAGGCGTCGTGATTTCTTCCTCGTCGGTGAGCTCCAGGTCGGAGATGTTGACCTTTGAGCGGATGATGCCGCACCGGACGAAGAGATTGCCCTTTGCGTCCGGCAGGCTGCTGACGGTCCCGTTCAGATTCATGCTCAGGATTCGCACGGAATCGCCCAGGTGCAGCTGTTCCGGCCGGGGTTTGCGGCCGGCTTTCTCAGGCGTGCGCAGTGCTGTTTTCTGCTGCGCGTCGGACAGCTTTTCACGCAGCTCTGTCCGTCTGCGTTCCATCTGGGAAGAGTTGATTCCTTCTTTTCCGAAACGCCGGAAATCCTTCATGGTCTGGTCGGCGTAGTCTTTCGCGTCCTGCAGAATCGTGCGGGCGTCTTCGTTTGCCTTCCTGATGATTTTTTCTTTCTGCTCTTCCAGACGCCGCGTGGCTTCTTCGAGCTTTTTCTCGCGCTCGGACAGTTCAGCCTCCCTGCGTGAGGAGGTCTCATCTCTGGACTCCAGTTCACGCCGGCTCTGTTCCAGACTGGACAGGATGTCTTCGAAGGATTCATCCTGTTCGCTGATCTGCTCTCTGGCCTCGTCGATGATGTAAGAGGGCAGTCCCAGCTTCTCGGAAATGGCAAAGGCGTTGCTCTTTCCGGGAATGCCGATCAGCAGACGGTAGGTCGGCCGGAGCGTGGATACATCAAACTCGCAGCTGGCATTCTGCACGCCGGGCGTTGACAGGGCAAAGGCTTTCAACTCGCTGTAATGCGTCGTTGCCATCGTGCGGATGCCCTGACGGTGCAGGAAGGAGAGAATGGCTACGGCAAGGGCGGCGCCCTCTACCGGGTCCGTGCCGGCGCCGAGCTCGTCAAACAGCACGAGAGAATCCGTGGCAGCCTCCTCCAGAAAAGAAACAATATTGGTCATATGGGAGGAAAATGTGCTCAGTGACTGCTCGATGCTCTGCTCGTCTCCGATGTCCGCGTAAACCTCCGGGAAGACTGACAGCTCGGACCGATCCAGGGCAGGAATGTGCAGTCCTGACTGGCCCATAAGCGTCAGCAGGCCTGTCGTTTTCAGAGTCACTGTCTTTCCGCCCGTATTCGGTCCCGTGATGATCAGGAGATCATAGGTATCGCCCAGCTCCAGGTCGATCGGGACGACTGTTTTCCGGTCGATCAACGGGTGGCGCGCCTGACGGAGGCGTATCCGCCGGTCGGTATTGAAGACCGGCTCAGAGGCTTTCATATCCAGAGAGAGTCTGGCGCGGGCGAAAATAAAGTCCAGCTCTGCCATGTTTTCCAGATCCAGCTCCAGCGCTTCACCGGAGAGTGCTGCCCGGCTGCTCAGCTCTGCAAGTACTGCCTCTATCTCCTCTGCCTCCCTGGCGTGAAGCTCCCGGATCTCATTGTTCAGCCGGACGACGGTCATCGGCTCTATGAAGAGCGTGGCTCCTGTGGATGACTGATCGTGGACCATGCCCGGGACAGAAGAGCGGTATTCGGCTTTTACGGGAAGACAATACCGGCCGTCCCTGAGTGTGATGACGGCATCCTGCAGGCAGCTGCGGAGACTTCCGTTGATCATGCTGTTGAGCTGCGAATGGATCCGGTCTCCGGCTATGCGGATCGAGCGGCGGACCTGCCGCAGGCCCGGACTGGCGTCATCGCTGATTTCATCCGGTGCCGGTATGCACCGCCGGATTTCTGACGAGAGCGGATGAAGAGGCTCCAGGAGGCTGAAGAAGGATTCCAGTGAATCCTCCTCTGTATCAGCAGAATCACTGCGGCCGTATGCCTTTATCCTGCCGGTGTTTTCCAGAAGCGCCGCGATTGTCAGAAGTTCATCAGCGTGCAGGATGCCCCCGACGCGCAGACGGAGCAGCATCGGGCGGATATCCCTGACATTTCCGAAGGAAGGGTTGCCCCGGCGGAAAATCCTGCTGCAGGCATCAGAGGTCTGCCGCTGCCGCTGACGGATCTCATACAGATCGGCGGAAGGACGCAGTGCCATGCATCGCCGCGCGCCTTCCTGCGAAGTCGCCAGAGCGGCCAGCTGTTCCAGTATTCTGTCGTATTCCAGTATCCTGATCGCTTTTTCATTCATAGGTTTTCGCGTTCCTTTCTGAAAAATATTGTACCCTAAACAGGGGTGTATTGCAAACGTGACAGAGCTATGATTTCGGAAAATGTTCATGAATTGTTCATAAATACGTGGTAAACTAAATATTGTCTCTGAAGACTTAATTGTATGTTCACTTCAGTAAATAACTGCAAATCACAGGATACCGGTATGGATAAAGACAGAAACAGAGAAGCCGGTTCTGTTCCGAAGCCTGCAGAAGGCGGACAGGAACGCGGCCAGGAGTATCAGTTTCTCAGCCAGATCATACGGAAAAAGCCGGCTGACCGCAGGACGCTGGCCCTGCGGGTGATGTCGGTCGTTTTCGGGGCTGCCCTTTTCGGCATTGTGGCAGCGCTGTTTTTCATTATGTCTATGCGGATTGCCGGAGGTGCTTCCGCCTTTGGAGGTGACAATCCTAAAATCTCACTCGCCGCAGATGAAGAATCGGCAAAGTCCTCTGAAATGACCGCTCCCGGTGAACCGCCGTCTGCGCCTGCGGCAGAAGAAGCAGAAGAAACACCGCCCACTGCCGAGCTGCCGGTACTCATGGAATTCCAGGAGACGCCGGATTCACAGGCGGGAGATCTGCAGGGATCAGCCGCCGGAGGGCTTCTGCCGGATTCTTTTTCGGATACAACTGAGCCGGAAACAGCGCTGACGCTCCAGACCTACCGCACGCTCATCCGGAACATGATGGGAGCCGCGGATGAACCGGAACGGTCAATCGTCAGTGTGACCGGCATCCGCAGCGAGATGGACTTTTTCAATCGGAATTACGAGAACGCGAGCCGGCTGTCCGGACTGGCAGTCGCAGAGAATGATAAATACCTCTTTGTACTCACAGAGTACAGGGTTGTGAAGAACGTAGAGCGCATTCTGCTCACATTCTATGACGGAACAATGGCAGATGCCGATTTTCAGAAACAGGACCCCGGTACGGGTCTGGCGATTCTGAAGGTGCCGCTGGACAGCATCCGGGAAGAAACACGGAAAAATCTGCAGACGGCCCCCCTGGGGAATTCAGAAGCGGTTTCCAGGGGAGAACCCATTCTGGTTCTCGGAAGCCCGATGGGTTACGCTGATTCTGTGGCGTCCGGCGTGATCACTTCTGTCTCAAATGTTGTATCCGGCGTTGACGCGCAGCACCTGCTCCTGACGACAGATGTAGAAGGAAGCCAGAACGGAAGCGGCGTCCTGGTAAATCTGGACGGTCAGGTGATCGGTATCGTAGCCCAGCGTTACAATGCAGGCGACAATCATACAATCACGGCGCTGGCTATATCACAGCTCAAGCCGCTGATAGAAAAGCTCTCCAATAATGAGACGCTTCCCTGGATCGGTGTTACGGGACAGACCGTGACGCAGGAGCTGTCAGAACAGACCGGAATTCCGGCGGGAATGCTGGTAACCGGTGTGGAACAGGATTCACCGGCTATGCTGGCGGGCATAAAGGAGTATGATGTCATCACCGGAGTCGGCAGTCATCCCGTGAGCGATGCGGATGACTATCAGGACATCGTGTCCCGCCTGGCGCCGGAGGAGAAGGTAGAGATCACAGCTATGCGCAAGGGTGCTGAAGGCTACAGTGAAATCAGTTTTTCGGCGGAATGCGGCGGCAGGTAGAAAGGAAAGAGAATGCTGTTTATACAGGAACTGCATGAAGGGATGAAGATCGCGGGCGTATACCTGTGCAAGTCCAAAAACGCGGCTGTTACCCGAAACGGGAAGACTTATGAAAATGTCATCCTCATGGACCGGACCGGGACGGTAGATGCAAAGATATGGGAACCGGATTCCGCCGCGATCGATGAGTTTGACGCGCTGGACTATGTGGATATCATCGGCGATGTCACAAAATATAACGGGAACATCCAGGTCTCTCTGAAACGGGTGCGGAAGGCCGGGGAGGGAGAATATGATCCGAAGGATTATCTCCCGGTGTCTGACAAGAATCCCGATGAGATGTACCGGGCGCTGCTGACATATGTGGACAAGGTGGAAAACCCCTATCTGCACACGCTCCTGGAGAGGTTTTTCCGGGACGACGGGGATCTGGCTGCCCGTTTCAGGACGGCTTCCGCAGCCAGGACCATTCATCACAGCTTTGTCGGAGGACTGCTCCAGCATACGCTGTACGTGACGAATCTCTGTTACTTTTTCAGCAGGTATTATCCCATGCTGAACAAGGACCTGCTGCTGACGGCGGCCATGCTCCACGACATCGGCAAGGTCCGGGAGATATCCGCGTTTCCGGAATGTGACTACACCGACGACGGGCAGCTGCTCGGTCACATTATGATCGGTGCAGAGATGATCCATGACGAGGCAGGCCGCATCGAGGGATTTCCGGCCAGGCTGGAGTCGGATCTGAAGCACTGCATTCTGGCTCATCACGGGGAGTATGAATACGGATCGCCGAAAAAACCCGCACTGGCAGAGGCACTGGCTCTGAATCTGGCGGACAATGTTGACGCAAAGCTGGAGAGCATGACAGAACTGCTGCGGGCCAACGA
>CAMODP010000085.1 GCA_946611445.1 uncultured Eubacterium sp. | reverse complement strand
ACCGCAGGATGATGACAGAAAGGCACGGCGCAGACTGCGTCCATTACCGAAAGCTATCAAAAAGTATACAATTTGACAGATAAGAGACAGCGGCAACACTTTGCGGAAAGGTATCGCATTCACAAATGGACGGTTATAAATTCGAGAAAAAGTGCGCCGCTGCGCTCCGCCGCCAGGGTTTCACACACGTAGAACTCATCGGCGGAAGCGGCGACCAGGGTGTGGACATACTGGCGCGGAAGCACAGGAAAACCTATGGGATCCAGTGCAAATACTACAGTTCGCCTGTGGGCAACCACGCCGTGCAGCAGGCATATGCCGGCGCCAGATACTATGACTGTGATATCGCGGCTGTGATGACGAACAGCACATATACAGAAGGTGCCAGAGCCCTGGCGGAGCGGACCGATGTCCGTCTCTGGCAGACGGAGGCGAAGGGCTTCGGCTTTCTGCGGCATCTGTGGTGGCTGTCCCTGGCCGGTGCCGTGGGGCTGGCGGCGCTGCTGTACCTGCTGCTGCCTTTGTGCCTGCCTGAAGCCAGCGCGGCCGATGTGCTGGCGCTTCGCCGGATGGAGTCGGCGATGGCTCTGGCGGGAGCGGCAGCCTGTATATGGAACCGGCGGTCATGGCTGCTCTCTGCAGCGTCGGGGATTCTTTTCCTCGGGGCGATCGGCTGTGACCTCACAGTCAGGGAGCAGGCTCTCCCTGCGGATGAGAGACTGCCGGTCATTCTCCTGGTCATGTGCGGCGCGTCACTTCTCGGCGCGGTATATCTGCGGAGAAGCCGCAGGGAAGAACTGCGCTGACGGAAGAAGGCATGATGCAGTTATATTTATTAAAATGTTTTTCTCCGGAACATGGACTTATCCTCAGGATTGTGCTACAGTATTCAAAAAGCGACAGATACCTTGGGAGGGTATAGTTCATCATGAAAAAGAAAACATTTCTGCCTTTGAGTCTGGGACTGCTGGTCATTCTGGCTGTGCTCGTTTATGTTACGTGTCACACACCCGGCACGGCTGGTGAGGGATGGCAGCCGGCAGCCTATTCGACGATTCTGTCCCTGCTTCCGCCTGTTGTGGCCATAGCGCTGGCCCTGCTGACGAAAGAAGTCTACAGTTCCCTGTTTGTCGGCATCTCAGTGGGTGCCCTGCTGTATGCCAACGGTAACCTTGAACTGGCCTTCAATACCATGCTCTATCATGAAGAGGGCGGCCTTGTGGTCAATCTGACAGATCTCTCACACGCCGGCATTCTGGTGTTCGTGACCATTCTGGGCACACTGGTGGCGCTCATGAACCGTTCCGGCAGCGCTTATGCCTTCGGGAAATGGGCAGGACGCAGGATTCACACGCGCGCGGGCGCGGAGCTTGCGACGATCCTGATGGGACTGCTGATTTTTGTGGATGACGGCTTCAACTGTATGACAGTCGGCTCCGTCATGCGGCCGATCACGGACAAATACAGGGTTTCCCGGGCAAAGCTGGCCTATATCCTGGATTCTACGGCTGCCCCGGTATGCATTATTGCGCCCATTTCCAGCTGGGCGGCCGCTGTCACCTACGCAGTGCCGGAATCGATGAATATCAATGGCTTCCAGATGTTCATCCGGGCAATTCCGTATAATTTCTACGCCCTGACGACGCTGTTTATGCTCGTTATGATTACTCTGCTGAAGATGGATTACGGTCCCATGAAACTGCATGAGGACAACGCGGCGCGCGGTGATCTGTTTACGACCGGAGAGAAACCCTATGATGAGAGCGACGTACTGGACGAGAACAGGAATGCCAGAGTTTCAAATCTGGTAATCCCTGTCGTATGCCTGATCGTGACCTGCATTCTGGGCATGCTGTACACCGGCGGCTTTTTCTCCGGCGCAGGCTTTATCAATGCCTTCGCGGACTGTGATGCCGCCAGAGGTCTGGTGTCCGGCAGTCTGATTACGCTTCTGGTGACGTTTTTCCTGTACATGGGACGGGAGGTCATGTCCTTTCAGGATTTCATGGCCTGTCTGCCTGCAGGCTTCCGCTCGATGTGCGCACCGATGATTATCCTCATCCTTTCCTGGAACCTGTCCGGCATGACAGGACTGCTGGGTGCTGCAGGATTTATTCATGACGTTGTGAATGCCTCTGCCGTTTCCCTGCAGATGTTCCTTCCCTGCGTCATCTTCCTGGTATCCGTCTTTCTGGCATTTTCTACCGGAACCAGCTGGGGGACATTCACTATCCTGATTCCGATCGTCTGCAGTGTGTTCCCGGACTCCTATGAGATGCTGGTGATCTCTATCTCCGCATGTCTGGCAGGCGCTGTCTGCGGCGATCACTGCTCGCCGATTTCGGACACGACGATCATGGCATCCGCAGGCGCGCATTCCAATCATATCAATCATGTGTCCACGCAGCTGCCGTATGCCATGACGGCGGCAGCTGTATCAGCCGTGGGATACCTTGCGGCCGGTGTTCTGGGACATCTGACGGGGAGTGCGGCTGCCCTGGCTGCCCTGCCGCTTACCCTCGCCCTGATGGCAGCGGTTCTCTTCGTTCTCCGGAAAAAGAACGCCCCTGCCGCTGCTGATAAATGAGGCGGGTAAGTCCGGTGACAGTAAACCATAACGAATTAAAATTAGAACAATCGTACAAATATCGAATTGGAAAATATACAAATCCGGGTGTTTACAGAATCTTTAGGATGGATTAGAATAAAAGCGTATAAAAGTATTCTTCTAAGCGGAGGTAGAAGATGAAGCCACACTATCATGATTCGGATGAAGATTACCTGGAAGCAGTACTGATTGTATCGACGAAAAAGGGTTACTGCCGGTCGGTGGATCTGGCCGGTCAGCTGAAAGTCACAAAGCCGTCTGTGACTGTTGCGGTGACAAAGCTGGAGAAGGCCGGACTTCTGCACAAGGATGAGGAGCGGTTCCTCCATCTGACAGATGCAGGCATGAAGGTCGCACAGGAGGTCTATGAACGCCATTGCTTTTTCCGGGACAGCCTGATCCGGATCGGTGTGGAACCCGAGACCGCCGAGCAGGAAGCCTGTATGCTTGAGCATGATCTCAGCCAGGACTCATTCCTGAAGATCAAGGAGCGCATGACCTGCCGGAAGGCGCAGGCGCAGTAAGGCACAGATGAATTGCGATTTCTGCGCATGCGGAGGCAGAGACAATACAATAGCAGAGCATTGCAAGAAAAGAGCCGCAGGAGTGGACCTGCGGCTCTTTTCGTTTCGGCAGATAAAACATCATTT
Organism: uncultured Eubacterium sp.; assembly: GCA_946611445.1. GTDB lineage: Bacteria > Bacillota > Clostridia > Lachnospirales > Lachnospiraceae > Bilifractor. The sequence continues at coordinate 4,353 of CAMODP010000085.1, read as the reverse complement.
GACGTGTTGGTTTACATAGCGGTTTTCTTTTTTGGAGTAGACGATCCGCTGGCTGCCGTAGACGCTGTAGTAACCGGAGAAGGTGTAAGAAAGAGCAATGGCCAGCAGATAGTAAGGCATACCGGCATAGCCGAAGAGCTCAAAGCACAGCAGCAGAGACGAAATCGGGCAATTTGTGATTCCGCAGAACAGGGCGGCCATGCCGATGGCGGCGCAGAGAGCCGGATCAAACCCGCCGATCCGGGCAAAGCTGGCGCCAAAAGCAGCCCCGACATACAGGGCTGGCACGATTTCTCCGCCCTTGTATCCCGTGCCCATCGTCAGCGAAGTAAATATCATTTTCAGCAGGAAGGCAAAGAGCGGGATATTGCCGTGCAGCGCCTCCTCTATGACATTCATGCCGGGACCGTTGTAGATAGCCGTCCGGCTGGCAAAGGTCAGGACGGCGACCAGCGCGCCCCCGGCTGCTATGCGAAGATACGGATTTGAGAACAGGCGGCGGAAGAGGGCCCCTGTCTGGTGCAGCATGACACAGAACAATACACTCAGAAGCGCGCACAGGATCGTCAGGATGCCGGCAATAACCGCGTGATAAATGGTAAAATCCGGGGCTGTCCGCAGGAAAAAGGCATCCTGCTCGGCACCCAGCCAGGCGGCAAAGGCATCTGCCGTCAGGGCAGAGAGCGCGCACGGGACAAGTGCGGCATAGTACAGGACGCCGATGCTGGAGATTTCCATGGCAAAAAACGCAGCTGTCAGCGGAGTGCCGAACAGGGCAGCAAAGGCTGCGCTCATTCCGCACATTGTCAGGATTTTCCGGTCACTGTCATTAAACCGCAGCACTCTGGCCATATTCTGGCCGATGCAGCCGCCGATCTGCAGCGCGGCCCCCTCACGCCCGGCAGAACCGCCGAACAGGTGTGTGATCGCGGTCCCTGCGATGATCAGCGGCGCTTTTCGCAGGGGTACTTCTTCTGACTGGGTGATGGATCCGATGATCTGATTGGTGCCGGTGTCTTCATAAACACGGCAGAGACGGTACAGAAACACCAGCAGCAGTCCGCCGGCCGGCAGGAGCGCAACGATCCATCCGTGCTCCGTCCGGAGTACAGCGGCCTGCTGCAGCAGGGCCGAGAATCCGGCGCCCACCGCTCCCAGCAGCAGACCGGCGGTGACAGACACAACGACCCATTTCAACAGGAACAGGAGGTTGCGCGGAAGCGTCCCGTGTGTCAGCGGCTCCAGAACATCCGGTGTGTGGAGATAATGGCTTGCAGGGGTGGGTTTGATATCTTTTTCTTCTTTCATGATTTTGTTCTTCTTCTGAATGGGGGTTGCCGCGCAGCCCTGTTTACAGCAGCGAGGCAAAGACTGAGGCAAACACGACGGTGATCAGGCCGGAAACCACGATAGCCAGACCGCTCATGGCGCCCTCGGTTTCTCCGAGCTCCATAGCCCGTGCGGTGCCGATTGCGTGAGAACTGGTACCGATAGCCAGACCTTTTGCAACCGGGTCCGTGATACGGAACAGAGAGCAGATGAAAGAGGCTGACATGTTTCCGAGGATGCCGGTCACGATAATAACGGCAACGGAGATGGTGACGTATCCGCCCAGTTCCTCGCTGACTCCCATGCCGATCGCGGTAGTGATTGACTTGGGCAGCAGGGTCACATACTCTGCGTGAGACAGGCCGAACAGTTTTGCCAGGAGCAGGACGGAGCCCATGCTGGATAGACTGCCTGCGAGTACGCCCCCGATAATTGCCCGGAGATTATTCTTCAGGGTTTCAAGCTGGGCATAGAGGGGAATCGCCAGACTGACGGTTGCCGGCGTCAGAAGCCAGCTCAGTTCTCTCGCACTGCTGTAATAGCTGTCGTAGTCTATATGAAATACAGTAAGCGCCAGCATGACAAGCAGTACAGAGATGAGAAGAGGGTTGAAGATTCCGAGCCGGAATCTTTTTTTCAGTGCGATGCCGGCACCGTATCCCAGCAGGCTGATTACCACACCGGCCGATGCGGAATTTGCAAAAACAGTATTCATGAGCGCCTCCTGATCAGGGCCTGCGCGGTGCGCCCTGTGACGGCCATGACAAGGACGGTGGTTACCAGGGTGATCACGCAGACAGGCAGCAGCATTGTGCGCAGCGCGTCCAGAGATTCCAGCAGGCCGACAGCTGCGGGGATAAACATGAGGGGCATGATTTCAATAAGAAATTCAGCGGTCTCTCTGACTTCCGCAATCGGGATAACATGGCAGACAAGAAGGACAAACATGAGCACCAGGCCATAGATGCTGCCGGGAACAGGGAGCGGGATGAATGTGTGAAGTATTTCTCCTGCGCAGGTCACTGCCAGGATGACTGCGAATTGCCGGATGTATTTCATGTCTTTCTCCTCTTGCAGTTCAGTTGATAATTTCAGCAGCGGTGCTTTTTGGTACAGAGTTCATCATACAACACACAGCCGGAGCAATGCAAGGCGAAAAGAGATCCCTCCGGTACTGTTTATCCGGTATGTATTTTTGGCGCGGACCGTTCTATAATGTAGGGGGAATTGCGGGAGCGCGAAGCGCGGAACAGTCCGTAATCTGCTTTTGGCGAGTGAATCATGAATTAAGAAACACACAAGGAGTTCAGCATATGGAGCAGACAGTGCAGGAAAAAATCATTGTTATTGATTTCGGCGGTCAGTACAACCAGCTGGTAGCCCGCAGGGTAAGAGAAAATCATGTATACTGTGAGATTTATTCCTGGCGGAAGCCGCTGGCGGAGATCCGGGAGATGAACCCGAAGGGGATTATCCTGACAGGCGGGCCGAACAGTGTATTTGAGAAGGGCGCGGCAGCCTGCGATCCGGAGCTGTTCCGCATGGGAATCCCGGTTCTCGGCCTTTGCTACGGCGCGCAGCTGATGATGCATCTGCTGGGCGGAACAGTCGGTCATGCGCCCGAGCGGGAGTACGGCAAGACAGAAGTGCAGATTGACAAAAGGTCTTCCGGGCTTCTGAGAGGTGTCCCGTCACCGACCGTCTGCTGGATGAGCCACAATGACTATATTTCCCGCCCCGCAGATGGCTTTGAGGTGATCGCGCATACGGCAAACTGCCCGGTCGCAGCCGCGGAATGCGAAGAGAAGGGTCTGTATGCCGTACAATTCCACCCGGAGGTGCTGCACACCGAATACGGGAAGGATATTCTCCGCAACTTTGTACGGGGCATCTGCGGATGCAGCGGAAGCTGGCGTATGGAGGATTTTGCCGGAAACAGCATCGCGGCCATCCGCAGACAGGTGGGAGACGGACGTGTCCTCTGCGGCCTGTCCGGCGGCGTAGATTCTTCAGTGGCAGCCGTACTGCTGTCACAGGCAGTCGGCAGACAGCTGACCTGTGTCTTTGTCGATCATGGCCTGCTCCGCAAAAATGAAGGCGACGAGGTAGAGGCGGTGTTCGGCCCGCACGGCCCGTATGAACTGAATTTTGTCAGAGTGAACGCACAGGAGCGCTTTTACCGGGCCCTGTCCGGCGTGACAGAGCCGGAGGAAAAGAGAAAGATCATCGGCCGCGAGTTTATCCGGGTTTTTGAAGAAGAAGCAAAAAAAATCGGTGCCGTGGATTACCTGGTGCAGGGAACGATCTACCCGGATGTCGTGGAGAGCGGCATGGGCGGTGAATCCGCCGCCATCAAATCCCACCACAACGTAGGCGGACTGCCTGACTACGTTGATTTTAAGGAAATTATCGAACCCCTCCGCAATCTTTTCAAAGACGAGGTCCGCAGCCTGGGGCTTCATCTGGGCATCCCGGAAAAGCTGGTCATGCGTCAGCCGTTCCCGGGTCCGGGACTTGGCATCCGGATCGTAGGAGAAGTCACCGCCGAAAAAGTCAGGATGGTACAGGAAGCCGATTCCATTTTCCGGCAGGAGATGGACAGCGCGGGACTGAGCCGTACCGCCGGCCAGTATTTTGCCGCCCTGACCAATATGCGTTCCGTCGGCGTCATGGGTGATGAGCGGACATATGATTACGCGGTCGTACTCCGCGCAGTCAGCACGGTCGATTTCATGACGGCAGACGCAGTCGAGATCCCCTATGAAGTCCTGAAACGCGTCACCGGCCGCATCATCAATGAAGTCAGCCACGTGAACCGTGTTCTGTATGACGTCACGTCCAAACCGCCGGGGACGATCGAGCTGGAGTAATCCGGCTGTCCCGAGGCAAACTCAATTATCCTCATCGGGGGAAACCCACTTATCCTCGGGCCCAAAAAGAAACCCAAGAAAAAATAGAGAAAATCAATACAGAAATCATCGGCCTTCCGTCCCGATTTGGGACGCGGAGGCCGCTTTTTTTAGC
>CAMODP010000084.1 GCA_946611445.1 uncultured Eubacterium sp. | reverse complement strand
GGCCTCTCTCTCCGTCTCCTTGGCGCGGATCCGGGACTCATAGACCAGGCTGCTGATCTCCTCATAATTGTCCACGTAGGACTGATACTTCTCCCGAAGTTCTTTCTCTATGCGGACGATCTCTTTTTCGCGGTCTTCCAGCTGTTTCTGCAGCTCCTCCGCGCGCGCCGTCTGGTCTGACAGTTCCTTTTCCTTGGCCGCCAGGGCTTCCTGCATAGCCGTCAGGGCCTTTGACTTCTCATCGATCTCTCTCTGCAGGGTCACCTTTTCCTCATGGGCATTGTCGCGCAGCTTCTGGATACCCATCTGCACGTCGTCCTTGTCATAGCCCCCCATTATGGTAGTCTTAAACAATTCTTCTGCTTCTGCCATTGCTCATACTCCCCCTTATCTCACTGCTTCATGTACCTGTCGATGATATCCCAGACGCCGTCCCTCTCAAATCCAAGCCGCCAGGCCCCCACACCTGCCAGATTGTACTTGCGGATCAGTTTCATCTTCTCCTCTACCGCCTGTTCGTCTTCCATCCATATGCTGTAGCGGGCATCGTCTGTCACGGCTGTGCCAGATCTCTGTCCCATGGATGAATCCCAGGACAGGTAGATGCCGTGATCCACGGCGAAATTATCCGCGTCGTTCATGCCCAGCGCCTCGCTGTCCGGCCGCTCCTGCCCAAACCAGGATGTCCAGCCTCTCGTATAGAAAGGCAGCGCGTTGATCACCTGGGAAGCGGGCACCTCCGCGAGCGTATCCTGGATTCCCTTCTCCACAAACGGGAGAGAGGCTACGGATCCGGCCTCGGCAGACCCGTTCACATGCTCATCATATCCCATGATGACAATGTAATCTACCGTCTTCGCCTGCTCCTTCCGGTTGTAATACCCGGTAAACTGCGGCACGTAATTGTCTGAAGAAACAATTATATTCTTCTCGTGTGCGGCGACGCAGAGTTCCCGCAGGAACTGCAGGTACTGCGGAATTTCGTCCTCAACCAGGTTCTCGATATCGATATTGATGCCGTCCATGCCTGTCTCTGCGGCAATATCCAGCAGCTGCGAGATCACGTGTGCCCGCACTTCATGGGTTTTCAGAATCGTTCCGGAGGTAAACTCCCCGCCTCCCGAGACATCTGAAAGCGTACCCCATACCTGCATACCGGCACTGTGGGCCCGGTCGACATACGATTTTTCAGCCAGAGACTCCAGATCGCCCTCAGCGCTGCTGTACCGGAACCAGACAGGAGCCACCGTGTTCAGACCGACGGCATGCTCCGTCAGCACATCAAACTCATTGTTGTTCTCCTTGGTGCTGGTATACTGCCAGGCCATCACGATCGGATGATCCAGCACAATCTTCTTATAGATAAACCGCTCATCCGTCGTATGGGTGATGCTTCCCTCGGGCGCCTCCATGAGAGAAGACTTCCGCACGTACCCCAGATAGCCGTCCGCCGTGGAAACCTTGCACCAGTCCTGGGCATTTTCCGTCAGGACCACGGTATCTCCGTCCTTCAGGTATGTCAGCACCTCACTCTTGGGATTGCTGCCATAGCGGACGACCGTGTCTTCCGTAACGGTCTCGGCTGCCAGATTGTTCCACTTTGTCCTGGCCACCACACGGCACGGATCTTCCAGAATCTCCATGTCAATGTCTGAATTATCCCGAATGCAGGAAGCCGATACATACAGCTTTCCGCCTTCCTTCAGAAGCACGCCGGTACCGTCTCCGACACTCCAGACATTCGTCCCGCCCGGCAGTGTGAGGAGAAGCTGCTCTGTCGTGCTCTCCCAGTAGAAGCTGCTGTTCAGCGTGTTCCATACCGCACCGTACGGCAGATACACCTCTCCGTCCCGGATGAGTCCCTTCAGCTCCAGGATCCGGTCATCAACGATGATCGCAGCCTCACTCGGCCCGATTCCGTAATATACCATGGGATCCATTCTGTCTTCATTTACAGATACTTTTTTAAACAGGATCGTGGCCAGATATACGATCACCACCACGAATGCCATACATATGAGTATGGGAAGGATGCTCCTTCTTCTCCTGCGTCTTCTGCGTCTGCGCGCCATTACTGACCTCCGGATATGTCTCCTCTATATCCTGTTTATTGTAGCATCTTCCTACGGCATGTGCAAGTAAAGGAAAGGCCGGCGGACGGCAAGGGGTCCTGCCTGTTGTAAAAGTCCGCCGGCACATTTCATTTTCCGCTTCTGGTGCGGATGCACCTCTGATCCTTTTGTCTGTAGACGCCGGTTCCTTCCCGGCCGCGCTCCCGCGAGGCTTCGTCCGCGCTTCGCGTCTCCGGCTGCGCCCTTCTCCTGACGATCCTGTTGAAACCGATCGCTTCCAGCCGGCCGGATTCATCCGCGATGTAGTCCCGCATATACGCGCCTTTCTCTGCAACCCTGAGTGCCCTTGTGATCTGTCCGGGCTCGCTCTCCCTGCCCTCCAGCAGAAGATGAACGCCCATTTTTCGCCATTCACAGAGCTCCTGATACAGATTTTTCCCGCAATAATTCATATACTTCGCCCTTTCTGAGATTTTCCGGCAGCTTAAAACAGATCAGATATCTCCTCTGATTTAATAATTGCGTGATAAAGTGTCAGATGCCGGAATCTCTGCGGCCGTCACGCTCGGAATGCGGACTCTATCACGGGTATTTACATTATCAGGCTCTCTCTTGGAAAACCGCCGCGAAACGCAGCGGGCCTTTACAGACTCGTAAAATGAGTGTATAAAAAGAAATGAATATAAAATATAACGATCAGAAATGCTGTTGTATCCGAACGCTCTGACCTGAATCTTATTATATAGCGAAGCACTGTGAAAAGCAATAGATTTCTGACAGTATATCGCGCGTTCTGCGATTGCTTTTATAAACGGTTTCCTATATACTGTCGTCTGGAGGAAAACGCAGATGAAAATAGAGCGCTTAAATGAAAACCAGATCCGCTGCACACTGACCAGAGAGGATCTTCAGGGCCGCGAAATCCGTCTGAGCGAGCTGGCTTACGGCTCCGAAAAGGCCCGGCGGCTTTTTCATGATATGATGGAGGAAGCCCGGCATACCGTCGGATTCGATACGGAGAATTCCCCGCTGATGATTGAGGCGATTCCCCTGGCTCCTGACAGCCTGTCCCTGATCATCACCCGGGTGGATGATCCCGAAGAGCTCGACACCCGTTTTGCGCGGTTTACCCGGTCCGATGACGCACCTGTCCAGGCCGGCATCGCTGCTCTTCCCGGCGCTGACGATGTGCTGGAGCTGTTCAACAAGCTCTTCGAGGCGAAAAACCCCGCCAGTGAGGAAGCCGCTTCCGGCGATGCCGCCCCGGCGGAACCGCAGGGAGCCGAACATACGGACGCAGGCATTTCTGATCCGGGCGCGCCCGCTATAAACCTGACGCAGGCCTTCCGCTTCCGCACGCTGGACGATGTGATCGAGGCAGCCCGCAGCACCGCTGCCTGCTTCGACGGAGAGAATACCCTGTACCGCACGCCGGATGAAGACGGCAGTCTGCATCTGGTGATCCGGCAGTCCGGCATGACTGCGGAAGCCTTCAACCGCTTCTGCAACATGCTCTCCGAATTCGGTTCCGGCGAGGTCTTCTCCCCCGCCAGGGCTGCCTGGCTGGATGAGCACGGCTGCGTTCTGGTCCGTTCCCGGGCACTGCAGCAGCTGAGAGACCTGTAAAAAAGGCATGAAAAAGAGCTGTCTGTACGGCGGTTTTCCGTCCGCGCAGGCAGCTCTTTTTCTGTTCCGGCAGTTCCTTCCGGTTATGAATGATTCTGTGTCAGGTACTCCTTCAGTCCCTGCAAAGCCTCTGCTTCATCCTCTCCCTCTGTTACGACAGTTACGCTTTCGCCGTTGTCAAGCCCAAGTGTCATCATTCCCATGATGCTCTTCGCGTTGACTTTCTTGGTTCCGCTCTCCAGATGCACCGTGCTTCTGTACTGACTGGCGACCTGAACCAGCATCGCAATCGGGCGGGTCTCCAGACCGCTCGCAATCTGTATCGTAACACTCTCCTTAAGCACTACATACTCCTCCTTTAATTTCCCCTGAGATGCTCCGCGATCTCGCTGAGCTTTCTCAGACGATGGTTGACTCCTGATTTTCCAATCGGAGGATCAAGGTACGACCCAAGCTCCTTTAAAGTCGCTGTTGGATATTGTAACCGAACTGCCGCCATCTCGTCAAGCCCATTTGTTAATTCGGAAAGGCCGATCCTGCTCTCTATATAGCGGATGTCTTCTATCTGCTGCGCCGCCGCATTGGCCGTCTTGCTGATATTGGCCGTCTCACAGTTGACCTGGCGGTTTATATTGCCCCTCATCTCCCGCAGGATGCGGATGTTCTCATATTCCAGCAGGGCGAGCCTGGCATCCATCAGGCCAAGGAGCCTGCCGATCCGGTCGCTCTCCTTCACATACACGATGGTCTGTCCCCGTCTGACTGTCAGACGCGAGTCCACCTCCAGCGACTGCAGCAGAAGCTGCACCTGTTCCGCTCTGGCGGCATCCGTACAGATCAGTTCAAAATGATAGGACCGTTCGGGATCACTCATGGATCCGGATGCCAGAAAAAGTCCCCGCAGAAAGGCCCTGCGGCAGTTTTCCCGTCTCAGGACCGGCCGCTCCGGCCACGGGACCGGCTTCATGCCCGCCGCTTCCGCCGGAACAGTCAGGTCTGCACGGAGTGCCTGCAGTTCCGGTCCGGCGCCGGAAGTCACCGCATACTGCTTCTTGCGGCCGGTCCGGAGCAGCTTTACCTCGTCGGCCGCTTCATTCCCATACAGCCGCCGAGTCAGCATCCGGAACCGTTCGGCCGTTCCTCTCTGCTCTGCCAGAAGGACGACGCTGCCTGTCACGCCGGAAGCCGTTTCCTGCGGCCGGCCGTATACGCCGATATCCGAATCCTGCCGTATATCCCGGAAGCTGCAGAAAGTGACCAGCGCTGCCAGCTCTGCCTGCCATGCCGCGCGGCTGCCGGAGGTCTGCTGCGCCAGCTCCTCTTTTACCTTCCCCGAAAATGACATTTTTCACTCACCACCGGCAGCGGGCCGCTCATTCCTTCCTTTTAATAATGGGATCTCTGTCAATATCTCTGTGTTCAATGCGAAGGCCGTATTCGCCTGATGTGCCCAGGCGCCGGTACAGCTCCTCCGACAAAGTGACCGACCTGTGCCGTCCTCCCGTACATCCGATGGAAACCACGAGCTGGTTTTTTCCTTCCCGGACATAGTGCGGGATCAGGAAGCGGATCAGTTCCTCGACACGGTCAGCAAATTCCTTTGCCGTTTCATCCTGCATGACATAATCGCGGACAGCTTCATCCAGACCCGTGAGGGAGCGAAGGTCCTGCTCATAGTACGGGTTTTTCAGGAAACGGACGTCAAAGACCAGATCCGAATCCGTCGGGATACCGTTCTTAAACCCGAAAGACAGAATCGTTATGATCAGGTTGCCGAAATCCTGCTCCCGCACAAAGATTTTCTCCAGCTCCTGTCTCAGTTCTCTAGTCAGAAGCTGGCTGGTGTCGATGATGACATCCGCTCTCTTCTTCAGAAAAAGCAGCGCTTCCCTCTCCCGTTCGATTCCCGTCTCCAGCCTGCCGTTCCCGGCCAGCGGATGGTTGCGCCTGCTCTCCTTGTAGCGCTTGATCAGCGTCCTGTCGTCCGCGTCCAGATAGAGAATGCGGTAGTCAACATCCGACTCCTGCAGCACCTCGAAGACCTCCGTGAGGTCTGTCAGCTTCTCCTGGCTCCGGATGTCCACGCCGACGGCCACATGACTTCGTTTTCCCTCTTTTCCTTCCGATGTCATCAGGACAAAGGTCCCGATCAGGGAGATGGGGAGATTGTCCACACAGAAAAAGCCGGAATCCTCCAGCATTTTCAATGCCGTTGATTTTCCGGCTCCGGACATGCCGGTTACCAGCACCAGATCAAGTGCCATATTGTCTCCAATCCGCGGAAATCATCCGCCGTTCCTGTCCGGCCGTTTCTTTACCGGAAGCCGAGGAAATGCACCTCCGGTTCCAGCTGTACGCCGAACTGTCTGTATACGGTATCCTGTACATCTTTTATCAGTGTGCGCACATCCTCCGCCGCGGCATTCCCCCGATTGATGACAAAGCCGCAGTGTTTCTCGGAGACCTGGGCTCCGCCGACCCGGTATCCTGCCAGTCCGGCATCCATGATCAGCTTGCCGGCAAAATACCCCTCCGGCCGCTTGAATGTGCTGCCGGCGCTGGGATACTCCAGCGGCTGCTTTGAGACCCTGGCCTCCCTCAGTTCCTCCATACGTGCGCTGATCTGCTCACGGCTGCCTTTCCGCAGCTCCAGCTCCGCCTCCAGGACGATCCAGTTCTCCCGTTTCACCCTGCTTGTGCGGTAGCCCAGATCCAGTTCTTCTGCGGGGAGCACCCGATCCTGCAGGCTGTCATCCAGCACCCTGACCCTGCGCAGCACCTGCTTCATCTCCCCGCCGTATGCCCCCGCATTCATTGTCACCGCGCCGCCGAGCGTCCCCGGGATGCCGGAGGCGAATTCCAGTCCCTCCAGAGACAGGTCGCGGGCTGCCGCAGAGAGTTTTGCCAGCAGTGTGCCGGCCTCCGCGCGGATCAGACAGGTATCCGGCGAACTCCCCTCTTCCGGCGGCAGGATCTTCTCCAGGTTGCGGTCAATCTGGATGACGACGCCTGCATATCCCTCGTCACTCACCAGCAGATTGCTGCCGTTCCCCAGTATGAACCATGGCATGCCGGATGCCCTGCAGATCTGCAGGAGCTTCGGTACCTCATCCACAGACGAAGGAATGACGAACAGTTCCGCCGGCCCGCCGATGCGGAAGGTCGTATGTTTATTCATCGGCTCACGCACGCGCACGCCATCTCGTCCCGAAACCTCCGCCAGCAGTTCCTCCAGCCGGTCTGTCATAGAAGTCATCCCTCCTGATATCAATATCCGTATTCTTCCTCAGCTTCGGCGTTCTGCGCCATCTCTCTCTGGACCTGGTACTCGGTGATATCTCCGCCGAGCGCCTGGATCCTGTTGATCATATATTCGGCATATTCAGAATCCGGGAATTTCTGCAAAAGCTCCCGGTACTGCTGCATCGCGCTGTCCGTATCATTCAGGTTTTCATACACATTCGCCATCATAAAACCAAGATCGTAATTATTCTGGTCAATGGCATAGGCCTTCTGATAGTATTCCAGGGCCTTTCTGTAATCCTCCTGATAAAAAGCGGCATCGCCCTCAGACACATATGCGTCATAGGCAGCCGTCCGGATATCCGCGGCGGACGCGTCATAGAACTGTTTTGCCTCATCGGACAGCAGCTCCCTGTCCACTGCCTGCAGCAAATCACCCGCAGCCGCAAAGTTCTGATCCTGATATGCCTTCAATGCGCTGATCAGGTTCTGGTAAGCCGCCGGCGTATTGACAGCGTTCTCCAGTTCTCCCTTCACGTTCCGGGCATCCTCCTGCGCGGCCTCCAGTTCACTGGTCAGCGTGCTGATCCGCACCTCCTGCGCAGCCATCGTCTCCGTATATTCAACGATGCGCTCATCTGCCTGCCGGTTGATGCCCCGCCGGACAGCAGGCGCGATCAGAAA
>CAMODP010000083.1 GCA_946611445.1 uncultured Eubacterium sp. | reverse complement strand
AAGCCTTCCGTGACCATCTAAGATTCGGCCGGTCTCGGGCACGTACTCGCTGAAGGCGTCCGAATAGGGTATTCCCCGCCTTGCGCCGGCTGGAGTCAGGCTGTCTTTTTAAGCAGCTCACCGCATGAGCATGTCAAAGCATTCAGGCCCACAGCCGGATGGGACAGCTGCACTGCCCGGACTGAATTTCGGAGGGTACATAGAAGTTCTTAGCTGTCCTCAGTTTCCGACAGTGAACGGCGGCTCACAGCAAAACCTTGGTCATCTTCAAAACACATGAAGTGAGAACGCCTTCAGCCCCTTTCGGAGATAAAGGAAACTGCGGAAAGCTTAGTACTTCTTGTGCCCGGAGAACTTGAAGTCCTGGCAGTGATGCTGTCCCTGACGGCGTCAATCCCGGCACAGTTGCTGCTGCCCCCGGCCGCATCCGCTCTAACTCTCCTCGCGCACTTTGACTTCCCGCGCCTCGGCCGTGACCTCTCCGTCGCGGAAGATGAGTCGCATCCTGTCACCCGGCCGGATCTGAGCGGCCCCTGACAGATGCCGGTGCGTTTCGTCCTCGACCCAGGCATACCCCTGGTTCAGCCGGCGGATCGGCGACATGGCGTCGAATGCCTGGATCAGCAGCTGCAGGCGGTGTCTGTTTGCCTGGATGATCCGCTCCGGCTGCATGCGCACGCGCATGTCCAGCAGCCCGAGCCGCTGTCTGTCTCTTGTGAGCAGGAGAGGCAGCTGCTGCTGAAGGCGCTGCCTGCTCTGCGCTGCTTTTTCTCTGCTGTTTTTCAGCCGCTCTTCCATCTGGGCGCGGAACGTTTCTTCCAGGTCGGCCGCCCGCTGTCTCTTTTCCCTGATCTGATACTCCGGGCTGAGATAACGCCACTGGCGGCTCCTCGCGTCCAGGCCGCGGCGTCTGTCTTCCAGGACGGCCTGCATATCGCTCTGCAGCCTTTTTTCCCAGGTATCAAACTGCTGCATCAGCTGGCGGATGTCAGCTACGGCCAGCTCTGCTGCAGCCGATGGCGTCGGCGCGCGCAGATCCGCCACAAAATCGGCAATCGTCGTGTCTGTCTCGTGGCCGACCGCGGAGATCACGGGCGTCTGCGCGGCAAATATGGCCCGCGCGACGATTTCTTCATTGAAGGCCCACAAGTCCTCTATGGAGCCGCCTCCCCGTCCGACGATAATGCAGTCAAGTCCCAGGCGGTCCAGCGTCCGGATACCTTCTGCGACGCTCTGTGCCGCCCCATCCCCCTGGACGAGAGCGGGGTACAGGATGAGCTGGACATACGGATTGCGCCGCAGCGCGATGTTGCGGATGTCCTGCACGGCCGCGCCCGTCGGCGCGGTCACGATCCCGAGCCGGCGCACCATGGAAGGGATCGGCTGTTTGTACTCCGGTGAAAACATGCCCATCTCTTCCAGCTCTGCCTTGAGCGCCAGAAACCGCTCATACAGAAGGCCGGCGCCCTGTTTTTCGATCTTTTTCGCGTACAGCTGATAGCGGCCGTCCCGCAGGTATACCTCAACGGGACCGGTAACGACGACGTGGTCGCCGTCCTGCATGCGGAAGTCCAGCCCTCTGCGGTCCCTGGAAAACATCACGCACGCCAGGGCCGACTGCTGGTCTTTGATTGTAAAATAGATATGCCCGGATGAATGGTACTTGCAATTGCTGACCTCTCCCCGGACAGATACCCGGTTCAGCAGGAAATCTGCCGCAAACATGTTGCGTATATAGGCATTTACCTGCGCGACCGTATATATATTGTTGCTCAATCCTTCTTCTCCACCTGGCGCGCCAGTTTTCCGAGAATCCCGTTTACAAATGAGGAGGAATCGTCCCCGCCGTATTTCTTTGCGATTTCGACCGCCTCGTTGATGGCCACGCCTGTCGGGATCGAATCATCATACAGCAGCTCATAGACGGCCAGCCGAAGGATACTCAGATCTACCTTGCTCATGCGGCTGGTCTTCCAGCCCTGCGAGACCTCATTCAGCTTTGCGTCAATCTCCGGCAGGCGTTCCGCTATGCGGGAATACTTCTCGCTGATATAGCTCTCGTCCTCCATCCCTACCTGTGCAAAGCGACGGCCGCCGGATTGTTTCCCGCCGGCAGTGCCCGTCTCTTCCGCGGTGTCATCGGGCTCGTCGTAAGGATCCCCGTCCGCGTCATTACGAAGTCTCTGCAGATAAATGGCGGTCTGGTCAGCCATCTCCTCGCCGGAATTGAACTGCTTCATATATAAGAGTCTGAAGATACTCTCTCTCTGTTCACTGCGTTTCATTCTGTATGCCCACTTTCCATCATAGCCGCTCTGGGTCATTACGCGTTCGGTTCTGCCTGTACATCCGCCACACTGACGTTGACTTCCGTGACCTCGTACCCTGTCATGTTCTCCAGCGCGGATTTCACTCTCTCCTGGATCTTTGCGGTGGTCGCCGGGATGCTGTAGTTGTACTTCATTACGATGATGAGGCGGACAGAAATCGTGTGCCCGGACACCTCGATACGCACACCCTTCGCCAGGGAACGGGCACCGGCCCGCGCCGCTTTCTCGTGCGTCACGCCGCCGGCGATGCAGGCCACCCCGTCTGCCTCTGTAGCGGCAAGCGCGGCGATCGTGGCAAGCACCTCATCCGCGATCTGCACTTTGCCGGTCGTCTGGTCTTCATATATTGTATAGATATTTTTATTTTTCTGTGCCATACTGCCTCCTGCAGCCTGTACGGAATCAGGTTGTTTTTTCTTTTTTATCACTTCATGATTCTCTCTCCAAAAACAGATTACGGATTGCTCCGTGCTTTTGGCGCTGTAATCACTTCATAACATCATAACAGATTTCACTGCAAATGGAAAGAGCGAAACTCCTCGTACCACTGCAGACAGGATTCTGTCCACGCAGCCTGCGCTTCGTCCCTGTGCCGCCGGGCTTCTTCCTGCGCATCTGCGGCGTCCGGATCCCGCAGCAGCATTTCCTGCACGGCCTGTTCCGCACAGGCATACGTCTCGGCGGCTTCCTGCATGTCGCGCTCCAGTTCCCGCAGTCTCCAGTCTCTGGCCAGTTCTTCTGTCGGAAGGGCACCGGGCAGATGCGACCTGCCGGGCACCGCCTGGAAGCTCTCCAGCATCGCCTGTTCCCTGATGGTGCGGGCGGCGCGTAGCGACGCTGCATCCGCCTCGCCCCCGGCAGCCTCCCGGTCTTTTTTCCAGTTCACATACTGCTCATACCCGAACGCAAATGCGCGGATGCCGTCTGCCGAAAAGAGCAGCAGGGACTCTGCCGTCTGCCTGATAAAATACCGGTCATGGGATATGACAACCAGCGTTCCCCTGTAGGCCTGCAGGATGGATTCGATGGTCTCCCGGGCCGGCAGGTCCATGTGGTTGGTAGGCTCGTCCAGCAGCAGGACATTCGGCCTTTCCTCTAAAATAGCCGCCAGAACGAGACGCGCCTTCTCGCCGCCGGAAAGCGCGTTTACCTGCCGGCGCGCGTCTTTTCCCGTGAACAGATAGCCTGCCAGACGGGATCTGGCTTCCTGTTCCGTCAGAGAGGGGAAGCGCTCCCGGAACCACGACAGGACATCCCCTTCCGCCTCCAGGGCCGCGCTGTTCTGGTCGAAGTACGCCAGGTCCGTGTGGCCGCCGACAGACAGCCTTCCTTTGAGCGGCTGCTGCAGACCGGCCAGCGTGCGCAGGAAGGTGGTCTTTCCGCTGCCGTTCGGGCCCAGCAAAGCCAGCTTCTGTCCCCTGCGGATCCGGATATCCACCGTCAGGCGAAAGCCCCCGGGATACCCGATCTGCAGATCCTCGGCTTCAAATACCCACTTGCTGCCCCGGTGCAGGGGCAGCAGCTCCTCTGTCCGGATTCTGGCATTGTCCTCTGCCGGCTTCTGAACCGGCACCATGCGGTCCAGAATCTTCTGTCGTGACCTGGCAAATGCCGCCTTGTTAGGCCTGTTTTTAAATCTGGCAATGAGGGCCTGCAGACGGCGGATCTCCTCCTGCTGCTGTTCCCAGGCTTTTTTCTGCCGCTGATACTGCGCCTGCTTCTCCTGTCGGTACCGGGTATAGCTGCCGGGATAGCGGGTAAGGCTTCCTGCCTCGATCTCATATATGACATCCGCTGTCCTGTCCAGGAAAAAGCGGTCATGTGATACGATGATTACAGCCTTCTTATAGGCGTGAAGCCAGGACTCCAGCCACTCCGTGGTCTCCATGTCCAGGTGGTTGGTGGGTTCATCCAGGAGCAGCAGGTCAGCCTCTTCCAGAAACAGGCGGATCATCGCCAGCTTCTCCTGCTCCCCGCCGGAAAACGTCTCTGCAGGCCTGTATTTGTCTTCCTTCCGGAATCCAAAACCCGTCAGGAGACGGTCACACTCTGTCCTTTTCCGCAAGAGGTCAGGCTCCGGAAGAATCTCAGCATAAATGCTGCTGATCCCCAGCGCCCCGGCCAGCGTCTGGCCCGGTTCAAAATGACCCGTCTGCCGCAGCATGGAAACGGTCAGCTTTCTGGCCGTCCGCATTCCTGAAGAGGGATTCTTTTCATTCGCGTCCAGTTCCAGATCACCTGCCAGCAGCTGCAGCAGGGTCGTCTTGCCCGCGCCATTGCGCCCGACTATGGCGATCTTCTCCGTTCCCCGGACCGCGAAGTCAAAATGTGAAAGAACGGCCCGCCCTCCCCGTGAGACCGTGCCGTCCGTGATTTCCAGAAGCATGCTGTGTTCCTGTCTTTCTTTTCCTGCCTGGCTTTACCGCCTGTATTCCCGAAGTCATTTCATTCCGCCGTCTGCATCACTTCAGTTGCGCGAGAACTCCTCCAGCACCAGATTATCGTTGCGGTCGAGCACCATGCCGACGCTCCAGGAATTGACAAAGAGCAGCAGCGGATTGCCCTTCATGTCAACTACCTTCTTCATATCTGACGTACCTGTGATCCTGTCGAGATCGATCTCATCTTTGTTCACGATCCAGCGGATATATTCATACGGAAGCATATCCAGGCGGATGTCAACGTTGTACTCGCTCTCCAGACGGAAGCGGAGCACGTCAAACTGCAGCACGCCGACAACGCCGACAATGATCTCTTCCATGCCTCCCTTGATCTCCTGGAAGATCTGGATAGCGCCTTCCTGTGCGATCTGCGTGATGCCCTTGACAAACTGTTTGCGTTTCATGGAATCCAGAAGCGCGACTCTGGCAAAATGCTCCGGCGCGAATGTCGGTATTCCCTCGAACCGGAATTTCTTTCCCGGTGCGCAGATGGTATCGCCGATCGAGAAGATGCCGGGGTCGAAGACGCCAATAATATCGCCGGCATATGCCTCTGAGACAACGTGCCGGTCATCTGCCATCATCTGCTGCGGCTGCAGAAGCCGCATCTTCCGGTCGCCCTGTACGTGGTAGACCTCCTCATCCGCGTTGAACTTGCCGGAACAGATCCGCATGAAAGCGATCCTGTCCCTGTGGTTTTTGTTCATGTTCGCCTGAATCTTGAACACGAAGGAGGAGAAATCCGCATCCGATGGCTCGATCATCCCGCAGTCCGCTTTTCTGGGGAGCGGGGAGGTCGTCATCTGCAGAAAATGCTGCAGGAAGGTCTCCACACCGAAATTGGTCAGCGCGGAGCCGAAGAACACCGGCGAGAGTTCCCCGCGGCTGACGCGCTCCTGGTCGAATTCCGCGGAGGCGCCGTCAAGCAGCTCAATCTCCTCTTCCAGCTGCTCCTTCTGATCTTCTGACATGATATCCAGCAGATGGGGATCGTCGATGGCGATCTCTTCTTCTATTCCCTCTTTTGTACCTTTCAGGGTGTCGCGGAAGGTCAGGACTCTTTCCGTGTTTCTGTCGTAGACGCCCCGGAAATTCTTTCCGGACCCGATCGGCCAGTTCACCGGACAGGTCGGGATCCCAAGCTCTTTTTCGATCTCGTCTACCAGGTCAAAGGTATCTCTCGCGTCACGGTCCAGCTTGTTTATAAATGTGAAGATCGGGATGTGCCGCATCGCGCAGACCTTGAACAGCTTGCGGGTCTGGGCCTCCACGCCCTTGCTGCCGTCGATGACCATGACAGCCGAGTCAGCAGCCATCAGCGTCCGGTACGTATCCTCCGAGAAATCCTGGTGGCCGGGCGTGTCCAGAATATTGATGCAGTATCCGTCATACACGAACTGCAGGACAGAGGACGTCACGGAAATACCCCTCTGCTTCTCGATTTCCATCCAGTCGGACACGGCGTGCTTTGCCGTCGCTTTTCCTTTCACAGAACCGGCCTGGTTCAGCACGCCCCCGTACAGGAGGAATTTCTCCGTCAGGGTCGTCTTGCCCGCGTCAGGATGCGAAATAATCGCGAAGGTGCGGCGTTTTTCAATTTCTCTGGAATAGTCAGCCATGAAATTCTCCTATGTTATAGTTTGATACTGTCCCGCTTTCCGAGCGTCCATCTACTATACCATCTTTATATCTTTCCTTCAACCCGCCAGCTCATATTTCACCTTCAGGATGCGGCTGACGGCGGCGTCTATGTCCGCCTCGCGGATCTGGCCGTCCTGCACGGCATGCACCACGGCCGTATAGGCGGACCACAGGTCGTCCGGCATGAGTATCATGTCGGCGCCGGCCTGCACGGCCAATATTGCGGCTTCCGCCGCTGTGTAATTGTCCGTGACTGCGCCCATGTTCATGGCGTCTGTGATAATGAGACCCTCAAATCCCATCTGTTCCCGGAGGATATTCTTCAGGAGATACGGTGACAGGGAGGCCGGCGTCGCGTAGCCTATCACGTTCGGCAGGGAGATGTGGGATACCATGATCATCCGGGCGCCTCTGTCTATTGCCGTCTGGAAAGGCAGGAGTTCGCATTCTTTTAACTGCTCCAGGGTTTTGTTGCTGGACGCACTGCCTTCATGGGTGTCCGCAGCTGTAGATCCGTGTCCTGGGAAGTGCTTGTAGCACGCCAGCACACCTTGTGACTCCAGGCCTGTCCCCATCGCTGCGGCCATATCCGCGACCACCTGCGGATCGCTGCCGAAGGACCGGGTGCCGATCACCTGACTGGCAGGGTCAGACAGGATATCCGCCACAGGCGCCAGGTCTACATTGAATCCCAGGTCAGACAGATACGCGCCGATGGTCTCTCCCACAGCCAATGCCTGTTCTGTGTCTCCTCCTGCGCCGACAACGGCCATGCTGCTGATCTGTGGAATCTCGGGAAAGCCTTCGTTTCCGGATATTCTGGTAACTGTGCCGCCTTCCTCATCCACAAAAAACAGCATCGGCAGGCCGGTGTGCTCTTCACTGAATGCCTGTGTCATCTGCAGCATCACTCTGGTCTGGTCAGCATTCTGCAGGTTGTCCCGCGTATAGATCAGGCCGCCCAGCGGAAGCCGCGTCAACGCGTCCCTGGTTATATCGCCGAAAATCGTAGTCCCCTCTACACCTGTCAGGGTATCCGGGGTCACGGCAAACATCTGCGCGACCTTCTGCTCAAGGGTCATGGACTGCAGCTTTGTGCCGGCCTGCTGCTCTGTCCGCCATTCTCTTTCAAAAGCATCAGGATTTGTGTGCAGGCCGCTGCCCGAGGCATCCGGCACCGCCTGCCCTCCATAGCCGGAAGCATCCTGCGCCGCCTGCCCTTCACCGGCAGAAGCA
>CAMODP010000082.1 GCA_946611445.1 uncultured Eubacterium sp. | reverse complement strand
ATCGACGAGGGCCTGCTGCCGCTGAACCGCGGGTACAGGCGTGACGCGGAGCAGCAGGCGCGCTGGGCTATCGTCCTGCCCCTGAAAAACAGGGATGTGAGGAAAGCGGATTATAAGAGGGTTACCGGATTTGATTTCGACCGGGTATTCAGGAAAAAGACGGAGCGGCTGATACGGAACGGCCTCCTGACGGAAGATGAGAAGACCGTGAGTCTGACGCCGCTGGGCAAATTCCTGGCGGATGAGGTAGTGGAACAGTACAACGCGAATGAGTTCCAGCCATTCCCGCGCAGCAATTTTGCGGAGGGTGAGCTCAATCCTTATCATGACAATGAAACGGAGGATGCGATCGGTGATGCGTGACGTTGAGATATCCATACAGACAAGACATTCCTATGTGCATCTCGGGAGTCTGGACTCCTTTGACATCACAGAAGGAGGAAAATCCGCCGGGAGGAAGATCCTGCAGTATCTGGAGGGCGGCAGCCCCGTCCTGCTGGAAGAAGCGAAGCACATCTATGAAGGGCTGATCCCCAGCGAGAATTTCGGCGGAGAATACACGGCGCTTGACTGGCTGTGCAAGCTGTGGCTGGCACCGGAGGAGTCGCAGAAGGAGCTCCTGTCCGTGCCGTCGGTTGAGAGTTTCTACGAACTGCTCTCCGGGAATGACTTTGAGAACCTGAAGTGGTACCTGAACAGAAAATATCATTTTATTGAGATTGACCGCAAGGATACCGTGTCAAAAGACAGGCTCCGGTTCCTGGAGGATTTTATCCTGTTCAATAATCCTGACCGTATCCGCTGGGAGAAGACAGAAGAAAACATTCCGAAGCTGCCCGTGCGGGAAGGCATGCATGTTGCGGATGTGGGTTCCGGACCCGGGTATTTCAGCTTCAAATTCGCGGATATCGTCGGGCCGGCGGGAAAGATTTATGCCATTGAGACAAATCCCCGGCATCTGGATTTCCTGCGGACGTATGTGGAACGGTACGGTGTGGACAACGTCGAAGTAGTGACCAGCAGCTTTGAGGGGATCGGACTGGCCCCGGATATACGCGTGGACCTGGTCTATATGTGCTCCCTGTATCACAACGTTTACGCTGCCTTTACCGACGAAGAGCGCGACGCTTTTGTTGGCAGCATACGCCGCGCCCTGAAACCTGACGGGAAGCTGGTTATCGTCGACAATGACATGGTCGAAGATGATGAACTGCCCTATCACGGTCCGCATATTTCCAGAGAGCTGCTGATCAGCCAGCTGTATTATTACGGCTTCCGGCTGGAGGAGCAGTTCAGCTTTACGGTGCAGCGCTATGTCCTCGTGTTCAGGAAGGAGGCAGATATTCCCGCGGGACATCCGGAGCGGCACGCGGCGTTTACAGACGACAGCTGCAGGACGATCCGCGTGAGTTCGTCTTCCTCTCTTGTCAGATACAGGATTATCGGCACATCAACTTCAGGGTATACGCTGAAGGGTAAGCGCGTGGCGCTGAAGATGTATGAGGGTCTGGAGAGGGGCAGTCAGGAGCTGCTCCGGGATGCGGCAGAAGGCTTTGAAGCCATTATGCACGGCGAGCGCATCGGCGGCGACTACACGGCGCTGCTGTGGTTCTGCCAGGTGCTGACCGGCGGACGGCAGAGGGCGGACCTGGAGGATCCGCTGTACAGGGACTACTATGAATTCTTCACCGCCGATAACTGCGACAAACTGAAGAAATATCTCCGGAACAAGTATGATTTCGGCACCCCGATGCCGGAAACAGACGACGGAGGGCTTCACGAATGTGAGAGTGAAGGCGATGTGGAACTGGGGATTCTGAACGAATGGAGTGAGTACCTGACCTTCAACAATCCGAACCGGTATCTCTGGGAGAATACAGAGGAAATGCTGGCGTATCTGGACATCCGGGCGGGAGAACGGATTGCGGATATAGGCTGCGGCAGCGGCTTTTTCTCCTGGCGCTTCTCCCAAAGTGTCGGACAGGATGGCTGTGTATACGCAACCGAAACCAATCCGGACGCGCTCGCCTATCTCGAGGAACTGACATCGAAAACCGGCAGGAACATCCGCACCATTGTGTCGAAACTCAATGATGCCTGTCTGGAGGAAAACAGTGTGGATACGGTTTTCATGTGCTCCATGTACCATGCCGTTTACATCGCCAATCTGGAATATGTAAAGGATGCATTTATCGCCAGCATCAAAAAAGCACTGCGGCCGGGCGGCCGTCTGGTCATAGTGGACAATGACATCAACGCGAAGGGCGCCCCGGCTTATTTCGGACCGGGCATCGCAAAGGAGCTGATCATAGCGCAGCTGAAATTCTACGGATTCAGGCTGGAAGCGTACAGACAGTTCGTGCCGCAGCGATATGTTCTTGTTTTCCGGGAGGAAGAGGCAGATGAAAGCCGTTAGGGAATTCTACGTGACAATCCTGGACGGAATCCATCAGGAGCTGATTCTCAACCTGGAGGATTTCGGGAAGGATACTGTCACATTCGGAAAATATCCGGAAAACGACATCGTGCTGAAGAGCGCTATCGTTTCCAGAATGCACGGTCATTTTTCGTTTGACGGAGAAGGATGGCAGATCTGTGATGACAACAGTACCAACGGCCTGATCTGGAATGACAGGAAGGTGACGGAGAAACGGCTGCTGGACGGTGATAAACTGCGGATCGGCCGGGAGGGCAGTGAGAGCAAGGTGGCATTTCTGTTCTCCGGACGGAGTCCCCGCGACCATTACAGCAAGCTCCTGCTTTCCGCAGAGCGCCCTGTCACGATCGGCCGGAGCGCCGGCTGTGACGTAGTCGTCAATTACGCATCCGTTTATAAGGTACATGCCAGAATCATTCCAGAGAACGGGGGATTCAGCCTGGAGAGAGCCGCGGCGGATGCATCCGTACAGCTCAACGGGACAGATCTGGAAGGGCGCCGGCGTCTGGAAGACACGGACCGTTTCCTGATCGGAGACACGCAGTTTATCTATCAGGGCGGCTTTCTGCACTTCATCCGCATTTCCGAAGGACTCAGCTTCGCGGTGTCCGGACTGGCCAGGACGGCCGGCAGGGGAAAGAAGAAGAAGGCAATCATCAGCGATATCACTTTTTCTGTCGGCGCCGGAGAGTTTGTGGCGATTATCGGCGGTTCAGGGGCGGGAAAGTCGACACTGCTGAATTGCCTGTGCGGCGCTTCCGGCATATCTGAGGGCAGCGTCACGATCGGCGGCGAAGACCTGACGGCCAACTACAGCAGCCTGAAGCATCTGATCGGCTATGTGCCGCAGCAGGATATTGTGTATGATGATCTGACGCTGGAGAAAATGCTGTATTACACGGCGAAGCTCCGCATGCCGGATGACGCCGGCGAAGAGGAAATCCGTGAGAGAATCGACAGCGCCCTGGAAATGGTGGAGCTGACGGAGAGACGGAAACTGCTGATCAGGAAGCTGAGCGGAGGCCAGAAGAAGCGCGCGAGCATTGCGGTGGAACTACTGTCGGATCCGAAACTGTTTTTCCTGGATGAGCCGACCTCCGGCCTGGATCCGGGGACGGAGAGAAGTCTGATGCTTACCCTCCGGGAGATGACACGCAGAGGCAGGACAGTTGTCCTTGTCACGCACACGCCGCTGAACCTGATGCTCTGTGACAGGATCATCGTCATGGGTACGGGCGGGCATCTGTGCTTCAGCGGAGATCCCGAAGACGCGCTTTCCTTCTTCGGCGTCAGCGAATTCACGGATATCTATGACCTCATCAACAGAGACGCCAGACACTGGGCCGGCGTATTTTCAGAAAGCACGGCCGGCCGGGATGCCGGCGGGGCAGCCGACGGCAGTATTCCTGTCAGAAGACGGATGCGGAGCAGGGTATCCGGTCTGAAGCAGCTGCTCGTGCTGATCCGGCGGTATACCGCACTGCTGTGCCACGATGTACGCCGGCTGCTGATACAGCTGCTGATGGCGCCGGGACTGGGACTGCTGCTGTACGCGGCATTCCGGGACAGCTATCCCTTTGAGGCTGCCTATGATACCCAGAAGTTTGCCCTGACACTTGCCTGCTGCGCCTTCTGGATCGGCCTGTTCAATACGATCCAGGAAATCTGCAAGGAGAGCAGAATATACCGCAGAGAGAGAATGGCCAGCCTGAAGCTGTTTCCGTATGTCGGATCAAAGCTGCTGGTGAACGCGCTGATGAATCTGCTGCAGTCCCTTCTTCTGCTGGGCACGGTGGGGCTCCTGCTTCATCTGCCGTCTGCCGGCATGCAGCTGCCGGGTGCTCCCGGGGTCGAATTGTTTTTGACGACATATCTGAATATGCTCAGCGCGGGATGCCTGGGCCTGGCTGTTTCCGCATGTGTCAGCAATGCTGACCAGGCAGTCTCTGCGGCCCCCCTGCTGCTGATCCCGCAGATTCTGTTTTCCGGTGTGATCGTGAGCCTGCAGGGAATCATACGGCGTATTTCGTATCTGATCTCCTGCCGTTATGCCTGCGTCGCCTACTGCACGACTGCAGACATCAACAATCTGCCTTCCGCCTTTCGCCTGACCGGGCTGGGCATGGAAGCGGAGGAGACGGTATATATCGACAGTATCTATTCCTTCACATCCGGCACAAGCCCCCTTGCGGAGCGGCTGTTCGGCGAGAGCTTTGCACAGCGGTTTACGAATCCGGTCGCCGGAGGCTGGCTGGCCCTGCTGTTCCTTAGCCTGGCAGCGGCGGCAGTAACGCTGGCTGTGCTGAAATACAAGAGCCGGGTGAAATAGTCATCCGCGCAGAGAAAGAGAAGCTTAAGAACGAGGACTTTTATCATATTCACAATTTCATTGTAAGGAGGAAAAAAGGATGAAGATGATGAGACGACTGGCGGCACTGGGTTTGGGCGGACTGATGGTGACGGTTCTGTCGGGATTTGCGATCGGCGGCGATGCCTACTCATCGTACAGCGAGGCGTTCCGCAAAACTGCCGGGACAGGTTCTCTGCATGTACTGTTCACACTTGATCTGGATGACGGAGAGACAGAAGTGACATCTACCGGAGACATGAAGGTGAATGCTTCCAATGAAGTGAACTACGCGATGGAGATCAACGGACACGAGATCCTGCAGTACATTAAGGACGGACAGATCCGCACCATCATAGATGACAAGGAGATGATCGCATCGACAGACCAGAAGGATCAGGGCGTGGAGCGCGGCAATCCGGACGGAGACAAGGACGCGGCCAATGAGAAAGCAGACGGCACGGCATTTGTCGCCGAGCGTTTCCTGGAGGAGTTCTCCGGTATGCTGGAGGCAGGAAAGATCAAACAGCTCGGTGTGCTCGATCCGATCGATTCGAGATACATCAAGGACATGGAAGTGGAAAAGGAAGATGACGGCACATACTATACGATGACTTTCCCGAAGGAATTCACACAGATTATTCTGGACATCATTACCTCGGAGCAGAAGGATGCAGCCGGTACTGCCATTGTGTTCAGCGACCTCCAGGATTTCAGCGTCGTCAGCAGAGAAAACAGCGACGGGTATCTGGATCAGATCGAGTACAGCGGCTATACGACGGTCACGGTTCCCGCTGATCTGACAGAGGATGGCGAGGAGATGTCATTTGATCTGGATATTGACCTGACAATCGATATTCAGGATCCCGGAACAGAAGTAAAGGTGGAGATCCCGGCCTGAACCGGAATGCGGAAACCGGAGGAGAATGATGAAGAAAGACAGTGTACCGAAAGAAGGATCCCGCGGCTCTGCTGCGGGGCAGGGCACAGCCGGCAGCTATGACCGGAAGTTTCAGCGCTTCCGGGATGTGCTGGCCGGCAGGCTGCCGGACCGCGTGCCGGTGCTGCCGAATATCGAGACCTGGATGTTCCACCACACGGGGGTCGGCATCAGGAAGGCCTTCACGGAAGACGCTGACAGCCTCTTTGAGGCATTCCGCCTGCTGAATGAGGAACTGTATCTGGATGGGGTGCTGAGCATCAGCAATACCTTCCCTCTGAAAATGGGCAGCCTTTTCGGCAACGCGCTGTATCAGGTCTCGGACCGCGGCGTACAGATCGTCGGCAGCAAGGGAAGGATCATGGAGGCGGAGGAGTACGGGGCGCTGGCATCTGATCCGCTTGCCTTTTTCGCGAATGAGCTGGCCCCACGCAGGTTTGCGGAGCTGCAGGGGAGCCTGGAGGAGAAGGTCTCCATACTCAAACAGTCATTCTATGCCCTGGCTGAATTTAACCGCTACAACGGCGGGGTGATCGCCAGAATCGAAAAGGAACTGGGCCTGCCTGTTCTGGTAAAGGGGACAAACTACCTGGCCCCTGATGTTGTGCTGGATTACCTGCGGGATTTCGCCGGGATCTCCCGGGATGTGCGGCGCTGCCCCGACGCGCTGTTCGAGGCCTGCGAGGCCGTCTATGAGATGATCATGGACATGTTCTATGATACCTGCCAGCCGCCGGACGGCAGAGTGATATTCTCACCGCTTCATCTGCCGACGTACCTGCGTCCAAAGGATTTTGAACGGCTGTATCTGCCCTTCATGAAGCGCTATATACAGGACATGGCCGTTGAACGCGGCTATCAGCTTTACTTCTTCATGGAAGGCAACTGGATGCCGTATCTGGACCTTTTGCAGGAACTGCCGGAAGGCGCGCAGCTGATCGGCCTCTTTGAAGGCGGAGACGCGCGTCAGATCCGGGAGAGGATGCGGGGCCGCATGATTTTCATGGGAGGCATGCCGCTGTCTGTCCTCGCCATGGGGACCAGAGAGGAAGCCATCGACAAGGCAAAGGAATGTCTGGAGACGCTGGCGCCGGGCGGCGGATATATATTCTCGACAGATAAGGTGCTGCTGTCCCCCAATGACGCGAAAGCAGAGAATCTGATTGCTGTGTGCGAATATGTACATGAACACGGGAAGTACTGAGAGACAGAAAAGGTAGGGCGGAAAAGTGGATAATACCGTTATGAATGCTGCTGAACAGGCAAAAAAAGAGCTGGCGAAGGAGACGGGACTGGATGAAGAAACGGTCTGGAAGCTTCTGAAAAAGATTCTGTTTATGTACATTACCAGAATCTGAAGAGTTCCACGCCAAAAGTACTGAACCCGCGCAGAAAAAGGTGATAATGGCGGCTGCAGCGCCGTCCGGGAGGAGAAGACATGATAAGAAAATGGCTGACATTCACGCTGGTGCTGATGCTTGTACTGTCTTCGGCAGCATTGTGTCCGGCTGAGGAGACGGAGTATGATACACTTCCGGACTGGGGCCTGCGGGTCGCCGTGCCTGCGGGCGCCGAAGGCGTGCTGGATACCGGTGAAGGCAATTACTATATCTACCCGGTAAAGGCAGGGTCGATCCCTTATGTTATGATCCGGTTCTATCCGGATGCCGCTGATGCCGGAACACTGGCCGAAACCGCCTTTCTGGATGCCATGCGTGAGCAGTATCCGGATCTGGAGGTGACAGAAGGACCGTCTGACACGGAGATCGGCGGAAAAAGCTGCCTGGAGATGAAGCTGACATACAGCTCCGGGGACTATGCCATTCATGACAGGCGGCTGTTCTGCGAGGCAGGCGGCGCTGTGTACATGTTCTGCTCAAAGGAGATTGAAGAGCTTGGCCTGACGGTGGACAGTCTCCTGGAGGATGTGGTGGCCGGCTGCGAATTTCTGACAGAACCGGACGGTCCGGGACAGCAGAATGAGCCGCCTGCCGTGACAGACGGGCCCG
>CAMODP010000081.1 GCA_946611445.1 uncultured Eubacterium sp. | reverse complement strand
TTTTTTCAGGATTGGAAAGCGTAAGAAAGGGGACGGGGAGACAGGGGTCTGACCCCTGTCTCCCCTGTCTCCTCCGTCTCTTCTCCCGGTAATTCCCCGGGGTAAATTGCTGTCAGATTTCAGCCAGCTTTAGCAGATCCGGCACCTTGGATTCCCAGCCGAGAGCCATGATGTGGACGCCCTGGCAGTACGGCTTGCACTCTTTGATAATGCGGGCCGCGATCTCGATGCCGGTGATGCCGGCTTTGGTTTTTTCTTTGTCAGCCTTGAGTTCTTCGATCATCTCGTCCGGTACATGGATGCCGGCTACGTTGTTGTTCATGTAGCGGGCCATGCCGGCGTTCTTCAGGATAACAATGCCCAGCTGTACGGGCTTGCCGAACTGTTTGGCCTTCTCCATGAACTCGATGAACTTCTCGGAATCATAGACAGCCTGTGTCTGGAAGTATTCGGCGCCGGCCATGACCTTGCGCTCCATCTTGGCCAGCTGCGCGTCTACGGACTCGCTGCACGGGGAGACGACAGCGCCCTTCGCGAAGGACGGGGCATCGCCGACCAGCTCATTGCCGCCCAGGTCTACGCCGCTCTCCAGCGTCTTCACGGTGTGCAGCAGGGAGACGGAATCCAGGTCAAAGACCGGCTTTGCGCCCGGATGATCGCCCAGCTTGGTGTGGTCGCCGGTCAGGCAGAGGATATTGTCGATGCCGAACAGGGCGGCGCTCAGGATATCCGACTGCAGCGCGATGCGGTTGCGGTCGCGGCAGGTCAGCTGGAAGATCGGGTTCAGACCCGCGTCCTTGAGGACCTTACAGGTGGCCAGGGAACCGAGACGCATGACAGAGGACTGGCAGTCGGTGACATTGACGGCCGAGATGCCGCTCAGGTACTCTTTCGCCTCTTTTACCAGCTCATCAATGTGGAATCCCTTCGGCGGTCCCACTTCTGCAGTCACGACAAATTCACCACGATCAAACATTTCTGATATTTTCATTGTTCTATTCTCCTGATATGTATACTGATCAAATATGTCAAATACGAAACTGTTTTCACTCTCCGGAATGGCGGAACCCTTCTTAAGGTCTCCGTCATACCTCTTTGTCGGTGGCGTAATTGCGGACCTGGACCGGGCACTTCAGCACATCGAGTCTGCCGACCTGTGCCAGGCGCCTTTGGATGCGCTCCCAGCCGCATTCCATATTGCTGTCCACCTCGCATCTGCCGTTCTTGGCGCCGCCGCACTGGCCGTTGACCAGGCTCTTCGAGCAGGCCGTCAGCGGACAGATGCCGCCGGTGATGTTCAGGTAGCACTCACCGCACTGGTCGCAGTCGTATTCCAGGGGCGTCACGCCCTGATAGCCGGGCAGCGCGTAGGTATCGCACGCCGCGCAGACCTTCTTGCCTTCCAGATACTCCGCAATGGTCTGAACGCCCACGCCGCAGGAGAAAACCAGAACCATATCCGCGGCGTCGATCTCACTCTGATGCTTCGCCAGGCGCAGCTTCATATTTTCCGGATTGCAGATATAATCTGTCGTAAGTATCCCTGTCACCTTCCCGTCGGCGGCAAGCTCCTTCTGGAGCGCCTCCGCTTCCTCTACCGGAAAGCTGACCTCTTTGCATCCCTGGCAATTGATGATAAATACCTTCCCGCTCACCAGTGATACGATCGTTTCCTTTTCTTTTATCTGGGTAATTAACATATCACTTCATCTCCATTATTGCTTTTTTACCAGCTTTGATTTTGCTGACCAGCGGGATCTTGGAGGAACAGATGTACTCGCAGCATCTGCACTCGATACAGTCTCTGACATTCAGATCCAGCATGCCCTGCCAGTTCTCTTCATTTGCGTACTTCTGGAAATAGAGCGGGGAAAGCTCCATCGGGCACACGTCCACGCAGCGGCCGCACTTGATGCAGGCGACTTCCTGTGTCTGATCGGTGTCCACACAGATAATGCCGTTGGAGGACTTGATGACCGGCACGTCGAGATCCGGGAGATCGAAGCCCATCATCGGACCGCCCATCTTGATGGCAACATCATCATCCGTCACGCCGCCGCAGTAATCAATAAGCGCCTTCACGCTGGTGCCGATCTTTACGATGTAGTTGCCGGGCTTCGCGATCTTTTCGCCGGTCACGGTAACCACACGCTCTGTCAGAGGCATCCCGGTTCTGATAGCATCGGAGATTGCCTTTACCGTGCTGATGTTGCTGACTACGCAGCCGACATCTGCCGGAAGGCCGCCGCGCGGCACCTGCCTGCCCATCACACGCTTGATCAGCATTTTCTCGGCGCCCTGCGGATACTTTGTTCTGGCCGTGACAACCTCGATGTTGTCCAGTTCCGCCGTCTTCGCCTCCATCAGTTCAATGGCATCCGGCTTGTTGTCTTCGATGACGATGATGCCCTTCGGCGCGTCTACCGCCTTCAGGATGGCCTGCAGACCATAGATCACATCGTCCGCGTATTCCAGCAGAACTCTGTGGTCCGCCGTCAGGAGAGGTTCACACTCGCAGCCGTTCAGCAGCACGGCGTCGATCGGCTTGCCGGGTTTCAGCTTGACATAGGTCGGGAAGCCTGCGCCGCCCATACCGACGATACCGCTCTGGTTGACGATATCAATTATTTCTTCAGGACTCAGGCTGTCCAGATCGCCGTGAGGCTTCACGGATTCGTGCACAGTATCTTTGCCGTCAGACTTGATCACCACTGACAGGACCTTGCCGCCCTTCGTCGGATGCAGCCGTTCCTCAACAGCCGTGACCGTGCCGCTCACGCTGGAATGAACCGGGCTGCTGATAAAACCGGCGGATTCGCCGATCACCTGGCCGACACATACAGCGTCGCCCGCCTTTACCACCGGGTTGGCCGGGGCGCCGGCATGCTGGGACAGCGGGATCACAACCGTCTCCGGCTCCGGGAACTTCACCAGGGCGATCTTCTCGCTGAGTTCCTTGCGCTCTGCCGGATGCACGCCGCCGTAATAGCCGTCCAGACGGCTCTCACGGATAGATTTTACATATTCGCTGATGACTTTGAAATTGTCTTTGGAGTAATCGCGCAGCTGCACCGGCTGGTTTTTCAGTTCGTCCAGCCGTCCCTGCTTCGCCAGTCTGTTCTGGATCTTCTCCCAGGCGCAGTCCTTGTTCGGATCAACCTCGCATTTGCCGTTTTTCGCGCCGCCGCACTGGCCGTTGACCAGGCTCTTCGAGCAGTCCACGATCGGGCAGATGCCGCCTGTGATATTCAGATAGCACTGCGCGCAGGCATCGCAGGCCTTTTTGGTCAGGGCCATGCCGTGATGCCCGGTATAGTTGAGCGAATTCGCCGCGGCAAAAACAGGCACATCCGCCAGGCCGGCTACCGTCTGTACGCCCAGTCCGCAGGAGGCCACAAAGATGCTCTTTGTCCCCTCCGGGATCATATCCTGCAGTTTTTTCGCTGTCTGCGTGCCGTTGCAGAGGAAATCGACCCTGGCGCTGCCGGTGACGGTCCTGCCCTGCTCCGCGACCATCTTCACCAGTTCTTCGCACTCCGGCTCATCGACGGTCTCAAATTCCTTGAAGCACTTGTTGCAGGCGATGACAAACACATTGTCCGTACCCGCCAGGTACGGAGAGAGTTCATCGATCTCCTTCAGCCTGTACTTGGTATAATTCTCCAAGTCTTCACCTCCCTTTACTGCTGTACTGTCGCAATCACGCGCCGTATACACGGTTATGCGGCGGACTATTTATCCCGCCGGCGGCAAATAATCTGTACTTTCGGCGCTATACAGTTATTATGCCACACATGTGTGGAATTAATCATCACTAACTTGCAGATCATACGTCCGCATTCCTGTCTTTTTTAGACATCCTGCACACTGCATTGTGTAGGATGCACTTTGTTTTTAACGAATTTGCGCAGAAAATTATTTTCCTTGCCTCCCTTTCTTCTATGTGATACCATATCCGCCGAAAGAAGCAACAACGGTATCTGTGAGGAAGCAACAATGATATCTGTTAAGAAATTACTGGTGTGCCTGGCCGGCTGCATTCTCTGCAGTGCCGCCCTGAACTGGGTTGCGATCCCCAACGGTTTCCCGGCCATCGCCATAGCCGGTCTGGCGCAGACAGCGGAACATTTTACGGGCATCAATTACACCAATATCAACTATGTCCTGACCATCCTGATCCTGCTTGTCACCCTCCTGACACTGGGAAAGGGAGAGGTCACATCTATCCTGTTCATGTCTGTCCTGTACGCCACCACGCTCTGGGTCATGAACCGGATTCCCGTCCGGATCGTACTGGAGGAAAAACTGGTGGCAGCGGCACTCTATGGTGTCCTCACAGGCGTCGGCACCGGCATTGTCCTGCGGATCGGCTATTCCTACGGCGGCATGGACACGCTGTCTAAAATATTGAAGAAAAAGCTCCTGCAATCCTGGGAAACAGGGACGATCCTTCTGTTGGTCACGGTTGCTGTCACGCTGGTCATGCTCACTGCCTATTCTTTGGACGCGATTGCCTACGCCTTTGTCGGTCAGCTGGCCATGATCTGGAGCATGAACTATGTCCTGTTCAACATGGGACCCAGCCTGTACCAGATTGAAATCATTGCCGACAGTTCAGAAGGAATCCGGGAGTTTGTCATAGATGAGCTGCAGAAGTCCATGACCAGTCTCTCTGTCCGCGGTGCTTATTCCGGTGAGGAAAAAATCCAGATGGACTGTGTCTGCACATCAAAAGAGTATCTGAAGCTGCGCGAGTACCTGCTCGAGCATGACATCCAATGCTTTCTGAAGGTCATGCCGCTGATGCATGTGTTCGGGACAAACAAGGACTTTGAAAAGCTGGCGGATGAGTCACTGTAAGCCGCGGGATCACGGTTCTGTCTGTCAGCAGCCGTGTTGCAGCCCAGATCCGTATTTAACGTCCGGTTCGGAACAACTCGGGCTTAACAGCAAGCTCGGTTCGTGTCATCAGGCCCGCGCAAATGGATGAGGTCACTGCACAGGAGGATTTCACGATGGGTTTTACGCATTTTGATGAAAAAGGAAATGCCCGCATGGTGGATGTTTCAGAAAAGGCCGTCACGGTCCGGGAGGCTTCCGCCTCCGGCAGGATCCGTGTGAGCGATGAAGTGTTCCGGGCTGTACAGAATAAAGAAATCAAAAAAGGCGACGTGCTCACTGTCGCCCAGGTCGCCGGCATCATGGGGGCAAAGCAGACCTCTGCCCTGATTCCCATGTGCCATCTGCTGCATCTGACCCACGCCTCCCTGACCTTCCGCCTTCTGCCGGAAAGCAGTGAGATCGAGGCAGTCTGCACCGTGCGCACAGAGGGGAAAACCGGCGTGGAAATGGAAGCCCTGACAGGTGTCTCCACAGCCCTGCTGACGATCTACGACATGTGCAAGGCCGTGGACAAACGCATGGTCATGGGCGATATCCATCTGCTGGAAAAACACGGCGGAAAGAGCGGGGACTTTGTGTTCTGATCAGACCATCAGCTCCGGCCGCACCGTCTCGTCGTATTCATCGCTGCTCAGCAGTCCCGTCTGGAGGACAGCCTCCTTCAGGGTGATGC
Source organism: uncultured Eubacterium sp. (assembly GCA_946611445.1). Taxonomy (GTDB): domain Bacteria; phylum Bacillota; class Clostridia; order Lachnospirales; family Lachnospiraceae; genus Bilifractor. The sequence continues at coordinate 2,212 of CAMODP010000081.1, read as the reverse complement.
CGCTGTGCAGCGCTTTTTTTGCGCAGGCAGCTGCTGCCTCATACCCGATCTTGGGAGTCAGGCAGGTCACAAGCATCAGGGAATTCTCCAGATTTTCCTTCATCCGCTTCTCATTGGGCACAATCCCGTCGACACAGTGCACGCGGAAGGAATCCATCGCGTCTGTGAGGAGGCGTGCTGACAGCAGGAAATTATACGCGCTGACCGGCAGGAATACATTCAGCTGAAAATTACCCTGAGAGGCCGCGACGGTGATGGCAGTGTCATTTCCCATGACCTGCGCGGCCACCATGGTGACAGCCTCGCACTGCGTGGGATTGACCTTTCCGGGCATAATGCTGCTGCCCGGCTCATTCTCAGGAATAAACAGCTCGCCCATCCCGCAGCGCGGACCGCTGGCCTCCCAGCGGATATCATTCGCGATTTTCATAAGGTTGCAGGCAAGCGCCTTCATGGCGCCGTGCGCGAACACCAGCGCGTCCTTGGATGTGAGGGCATGGAATTTGTTCGCGTCAGGCTCGAATCCCGCCTCCGTCATCCGGTTCAGCTCTGCGCACACATCGCGGTCAAACGTCTTCGGCGCGTTCAGGCCGGTCCCTACGGCCGTGCCGCCGATTGCCAGCTTTCTGAGCTCGCAGACGGCCTGTTCCATCATCCGGCAGGGCGCGGCGACCAGCTCCCGCCATCCGGAAACCTCCTGGGAAAACTTCAGCGGGGTGGCGTCCTGCAGATGAGTCCGGCCGATCCGGATCAGGTCCGGCCATCTCTCTTCCAGCCCGGCAAAGGATTCCTCCAGACGGTGCGCCGCGGGCAGAACGTCTCTGAGAATCGCCAACGTCGCCGCGATGTGCAGGGCAGATGGGAAGGTGTCATTGCTGGACTGAGAGCGGTTCACGTGATCATTCGGATGCAGGGTGACGCCGCGGTCCTGCGCGAGATGCGCGATCACTTCATTCACGTTCATGTTGGTCTGTGTCCCGCTGCCTGTCTGCCAGACGACCAGCGGAAACTCATCGTCCCATTTTCCCGCCAGGATCTCGTCACAGGCCTCCGCGACAGCATCCGCCTGTTCCTGCGTAATGCGGCCGCCCGCCGCGTTTACCAGCGCGCAGGCCTTTTTCAGATAGGCGAACGCATAGATGATCTCCTTGGGCTGCCGCTGGCCGCCGATGCGGAAATTCTCCCTGCTGCGCTGTGTCTGTGCCCCCCAGTGACTGGAGGCAGGAACCTTCACCTCGCCCATCGTGTCGTGTTCAATTCTGTACTCCATGCTGCTATCCTCCATTCATTCCGGATAATCTGTGATCAGCTCTCTGATCCTGTCCAGATCGATCAGCAGTTCCTCTTCTGCGTAAATCCCTATATTTCTCTTCCCTTTCAGCGGTCCTATATATGGTATTCCGTCTCCATCCGGCGTGTAGATAAGCAGCCTCTCCCGCAGCGGATCAATCAGCCAGAACTCCCTGACTCCGGCCTCCATATAAAGCGACACCTTTTTCACATAGTCCCTGCGTGCCGAGAACTCTGAGACAATCTCCAGAACAAAATCCGGGGCCCCCATGATGCCCCACCGGCGCGCTTTCGCCTGATCGCAGAGAATGAGAAAATCCGGCTGCACCATCGTGTACTCATCCTCGAACAGGCGGACATCTACAGGGGACATCAGCGCCTGACATCTCCCATTCTTCCGGTTGAAAAAAGACTGTACCTGAAAATAAAAATCCGCAAGAATGCGCTGGTGGACAAAAGAAGGCGCAGCCATATCGAAGATTTCTCCTTCGATCAGTTCTGCCCTTCTGTCATCCGGGAGAGCGTAATAATCATGGATGGTATATCTTCCGGTTTTCCCGGATTCCAAATTCTCTGTTCCATACGGCGCAGCGCTTTCCCTGATGATTCCAATGCCGTGCCCGGTCTGAAGATCGGGTATCCGGTCCGCTTCCTCTTGCCGGACAGATGCCGGCCTGCCTGTTTCTTTTCTTTCCTCATCTGACATCGTTCCCTGCCTCCGTCTTGCTTTTCTGACCGTACCCGGTCCCTCTGTTCTGTTATCTGTAGTAGGAACGGATTTTTTCCAGAATCCGGGAAAAATCGATCTGGCAGTCTCCTCCGGCTATGCCCACCGGTATCTTTGCTCCGAAATCATAGCTCTTCGGATCATAGTCTTCCTCTTCAAAACAGTGCGCCGTCACCTTCTGATTCTTCGGATCGA
>CAMODP010000080.1 GCA_946611445.1 uncultured Eubacterium sp. | reverse complement strand
CCGGGATTACCGCGACTCCATCGACGACACGAAGCGCGGCTCTGTCTCCCGTCACTATGTCCTCTATGTGGACATTTACGACGAGGCCGGCGGTATTGCCACCATCACGACGCTGCTCGCCATGAGCGCCATCAACATCAAAAACATCGGCATCATCCACAACCGGGAATTCGAAGAAGGCGTCCTGCGGATCGAGTTCTACGATCAGGAGTCCCGGGACCGCTCGGAAGAAATCCTGCTGAAGCGGAACTACACGATCCGGAAACGGAGCTGAAAAAATGAGATTTACAAAAGCAACCCGCCCGCTGCAGGGCAAAATCACCGTCCCGGGTGATAAATCTATCTCTCACCGCGCCGTCATGTTCGGATCCATTGCTGAGGGGACGACGGAAATCACGGGTTTCCTCCCGGGCGCGGACTGTCTGTCCACGATCAGCTGTTTCCGGCAGATGGGCATTGAGATTGAGCTCTCTGAAGATGGCACGCATGTCCTCGTTCACGGAAAAGGCCTGCACGGGCTGCAGGCTCCCGCTGACATTCTGGACTGCGGAAACAGCGGCACTACGATGCGTCTCATGTCGGGAATTCTGGCCGGGCAGCCTTTTTCTTCTGTCCTGACCGGCGACGCGTCTATCCGGAAGCGGCCCATGAACCGTATTATCCGGCCGCTCAGAGAGATGGGCGCGGACATTCGAAGTGAAAAAGACAGCGGCTGCGCGCCGCTGAGAATAGAGAGCCGGCAGGCAGGTCTGCGCGGTATTACATATCACTCACCGGTTGCGTCTGCCCAGGTAAAATCGGGCATCCTGCTGGCCGGCCTGTATGCAGACAGCCCCGTCATTGTCGCGGAGCCGGCTCTGTCCCGGAATCACACGGAGCTCATGCTCCGGTCTTTTGGCGCGGAGTTGTACACCGGACCCTTATCAGTGGTCGCGCGTGCGGCAGCTTCCCCATCTGAATCTGTTCTGAAGGATGTTTCTCTTTCCGAGTCTGCCTCCGCCGAAAATCTGACCAGTGCTTCCGCCGATCTCAATCTGTCAGAATCCGCCTTTTCGCCTTTTCTGTCGAAAAATGCGCTCGGGGAAAAACTGTCGGCGTATGGATCCGCCGCACTTCCATCCGCAGCGGTTCTGCCGGATCCGGTACTGAAAGGCATCTCCGTGCAGGTACCCGGCGACATCTCGTCCGCCGCCTATTTCCTGTGCGCGGCCCTTCTGGTGCCCGGCTCTCATGTGATCCTCGAAAATGTGGGCATCAATCCCACCCGGGACGGCATCCTGCGCGTCGCCGCTGCAATGGGGGCGGACATCACCATTTTCAACCGCACGGAATCCGGCGGGGAGCCGGCTGCGGACCTGGAGGTCAGAAGCGCGCCCCTGCACGGTACGGTCATAGAGGGGGATCTCATCCCCACGCTGATTGACGAGCTGCCGGTGATCGCAGTTCTGGCCGCCTGCGCGGACGGCGACACAGTGATCCGCGACGCGGCAGAACTCCGTGTCAAGGAATCAGACCGGCTGGCCATCCTTACAGAAAATCTCACAGCAATGGGCGCATCCGTCGAACCGCTTGACGACGGGATGATCATACACGGCGGAAAACCCCTTCATGGGGCCGTTCTGGACAGCTGCGGCGATCACCGCATCGCCATGTCCTTTGCTGTCGCCGCCCTGCTGGCAGACGGAATCACGGAGATCCGGAACGCGGAATGCGTGGATATCTCCTATCCGGGGTTTTACGCAGACCTGACAAAACTGCAGTAAAAATTTTGCCGTGGATCGTAGACAGGCAAGAACATAACGAGGTAAAAATGCCAGAATTTGAAACATTGAAAAGACTTGCGGAAGATGTGCAGAGAGACTATAACATGAGTCCGCGGGAATCCTACGTAACGGTCATTCTTTCATATCTGATTGTTGAAATCATCATTGTTGCCGTCTGCATTCTGGGATGGTGGCTGGCTCAGAAAATCAACCGGCTGGTATTCCGGCAAATTGAAAAACGGCAGGGTGACAGGCTGTATATCCAGTTCATGCGCAAAGTAGCATCCGCTGTCATTACTGTATTGTTTATTATCATTCCTTTTAATCTTGACCACATACGGAGTTCCCTGTTCGGCAGTGCCGCCATCCTGACCGCCGTCGTTGGCTTCGCTGCGCAGGATGTCATCAAGGACGTCCTCTCCGGCCTGCAGATCAGTCTGTACCATCCCTTTGACGTCGGTGACCGTATAGAACTCGAAGACGGCACGGTTGGCATCGTGGAATCCATCACCATGCGTCACGTCGTCATCAACCGGATTGATACCGTCAAGGTCGTCATTCCAAACAGCAAAATGAACGGGTTTTCCGTCGTCAACTACAGCTACGGCGATATTCCGCTCTCCGCCATTATGAAGTATCCCATCAGCTATGACGCGGATATCGCAAAAGCAAAAAAGGTGATTGAAGAAGCGATCAAGGATCTTCCGTTTACATTTGCCGGAAGGCGGCTTAAAGACGGGACAATGCAGTACGGAAAAGTGTACTTTCTGGAGCTGGCGGACAGCGCCCTCATCATGACCGTCACGATCTACTATGAGAGCTCCTATCCCACCGAATTCGTGAAGGATATGGTCAATACCCGGATCTTTGAGGCGCTGAAAGAAAACAACATCGAGATTCCCTATAATCACATGACAGTAGAACTCTCGAAAGAAGAAACACAGATCAGTTCTGCGGGAGCAGCAGCGGTGGCAGTTGCAGCAGCGGCAGCGGTTGCGGATGTACCAGCGGGTACAGCAGCGGCATCGGGTGCGGATGCGCCAGCGAATACAGCAGCGGAAGCGGGCGCAGGGAGCTGAAAATCAGAGGCAAAAGCGGGAAGACGGAGGAGACAGGGGTCAGACCCCTGTCTCCGGTTTTTGAAACGTAAATCTGGGCCAAAAAAGGAGACAGGGGTCTGACCCCTGTCTCCTCCTACACGCCTATTGTATAGCCTGCCGCGATCCCTGCAGCAGCCGAAAGGCCGATCAGCAGAATGGGGTGCTTTTTGCGAAATGCCAGCACTGACATCACAGCAAATATTCCGAAGCTCACAATAAGGGAAGGCGTAATCTCCACGCCGGCCGGAAAGAACACTTTTTTCCCCAGGGACAGCAGCGCCGCGGCGATCAGCCCGACCACGGCCGGCCTGAGGCCTGTCATGGCACCTTCGACAATCCGGCTTTTCCGAAATCGGTCGTAGGCAGCTGCCACCGCCAGGATGACCAGCAGGGACGGCAGGATGACGCCCAGTGTGGCGCATACAGCTCCCGGAAGTCCTCCCGTGACCTTGCCGATATAGGTCGCGATATTGACGGCAAAAGGACCGGGCGTGCTCTCACTGACCGCAATAAAATTGATGATGTCCGCCGTGCTCATCCACTGGTGCGCCTCAACCTCACTCTGGATCAGCGGGATCATGGCATAGCCGCCCCCGAAGGTAAAAAGTCCTATTCTGAAAAACGTCACAAACAGTTCGAGACAGATCATACCCTCTCCTTTCGAAACAGGCAGTTCAATATTCCCAGACATCCGCAGATGATAATGATCCAGATCACATTGATGCCGGTGAACACTGCGGCTGCCAGGGAAAAGGCCATGACAAACCCGGAGAACAGATTCTTTTTGCACTGTCTGAACATGGACCAGAGTGCTTTCAGGAGCAGTGCCAGCACACCTGCACGCACGCCCCAGAAAGCGTACTGTATGATTTTTACATTCTGAAACGCCTGCAGGATATTGGCTATGACAGCGATAATAACAAAAGACGGAAGCGCCACGCCGAGCGTCGCGCAGACCGCTCCCGGAATACCCGCGACCTTTCGCCCGATAAAGGTCGCCGCATTGACAGCGATCGGCCCCGGCGTAGATTCCGCGATAGCAATGATATCCAGAATATCTTCATTTGTGACCCAGTGCCTGTTGTCCACTGTCTCCCGCTGAATCAGCGGGATCATGGCATAACCGCCGCCGAACGTCACCATACCGATCTTCGCGAAAGTAAGAAACAGAGCAAGCGTTTTGTTGCTCTTGCTAAAGCCAGAATAAGACATTTTCCCATACCCTCTGCTTTTGGGAGACAAGGAGACAGGGGTCAGACCCCTGTCTCCTGACTTCCCATCTCAGCCGATTCTCTGCTCAGGACCACGCATGGAGACAGGGGTCTGACCCCTGTCTCCTTGTCTCCCCCTGTCACGCTATTCCCCTGTTCAGGACCACATATGCTCTTTGACAAACCGTATTGCCTGTTCTGCGCAGAAATCTTCATCTGCGTCGAAGAACCCATGGCCGGCGCCCTCAACCCGGATCAGTTCCGCATGCGGGAAACAGTTCACTGCCTCCTCCGAGCAGGCAATCGGGACAACCGGGTCATCCGTTCCATGCAGGATCAGAGCGTCTCCCGTATAATGCATCATGTCATCATAGATATCCATCTTCAGCGCATCCGCCGTGTAAATGCTGCCGACCGTGTACTCCATAATCTGTTCGCTCTCAGGCACGGCGCCGGCATTTTCCGCTTTTTCAGCCCTTTTCCGGGCATCCTCTTCCAGAACGTAAGCCGGGTAACAGGCGATCAGGCCTGTGACGGGCGTATCCCCGAATACCTGCTCCGCCGCAACATATGTGGCCACATAACCTCCCTGGCTCTGTCCCATCAGGAAGATATGTTTTATGTCGATCAGCGGATGACGGCTCAGCTTGTCCAGCACAGTGTGCAGATCCGCCGCTTCCGTCAGCACAGACATCTCCGTCATCTGCCCGTCGCTTCGGATGTCCGGTCCTCCGCCGATAAAGTCAAAGGCAAAAGCGGCGATGCCGTTTGCGGCAAACTTTTCCGCGTAAGGCTCAGTCTCGCTCATGTTGGCACCGAAGCCGTGGCAGAGAATGACAAGCGGATATCTGTCGATCGAAGACAGTGAGTCCGGCAGATGAAGCCGGCCGTATATCTTCTTTCCGTCCCGGGTAAACTCCATCTCCCGGATCGTGTCTGACTTAATCCCGTCGGTCTGACCGGCTGCCTTACCACCGGAGACTGACTCTTCTTTCTGTTTCAGAAGTTTCTCCCATTTTTCCTGATTCATGATTCTTCCTCCTCACATAAAAACGCCGGAGTGGTACCGGAGACAGGGGTCAGCTCCCTGTCTCTGCCGCACTGAGACAGGCTTTCATTTCCTGCCAGTATCCGGAGGCTCTTATCTGCTCATCTGGCCACATATAGCTGTAGTCATAAGAATTCATCGGATTATCTCCATATAAAGGCGCAGCTTCTCCCTCAGGGTCGGTCTTCCACTGCGGCAGCTGTGCCGCGAAACCGATACTTCCTCCGCTGAATCCGAGCTGCATGCCGATCAATATGCCATCCAGCACAAACATATATGTATAAGAATCTCCGCCGATACGCCAGAAAACAGCAGCGCGTCCGTCAGAACTGACGGCGGCATAAAGGCGGGTTTCGGGGCCGGGATCCTTCATCCTGATCAGGCGGCAGGATCCGTTTATTACATAAGTCTGGCCAGGGCCATGTAAAAGGTAATCGTAAGAGCGAATGAAGTTTACCGCTTCCTTCATTTCATACATAGTGCAGATGATGTCCCGAACAGTTTTTGAATCTGCCAGATCTGGTTTTTCGGGAAAAGCGGCAATCTGTTCATCGACTTCACTCAGCCTCTCAAACCGTGTCGGATGAATGGCCTCACGTGCTCTCTCAATATAAAACTCCGTATGTCCGGATGCCCACCCATATTCCTGCATGAGATGTCGATAGCCCTCCGGAGTTACTATTTCCCCTAAGTTCTCTTTCCACTGCGGCAAGGCAGAAGAAAAGGAAACCTCGCCGGACTCCGATATATACCTGCATCCAAGCAGGCTGTCTCCTGCCATATAATAATACAGATCGTGATGGTCATGTCCTTCATAATTCCCGTCTATATTCCACACAACAGCAGCCTTTTCTTCCCTGCTGAAAAAGATAATGGTTCTTCGATTGTTATCATCGGTTTTTACGGCACGCACTGCGCCGTCAATTCCACAAATATCCATATCCTGCCATTGTCTGTTTTCTTTCTCCAGCAGACCGGCAATCGTCGTGCACAGATCATCCAGCGCCTGCATGACATCATTCACTGAATCAGAATCCGACTCATCCAGAACCGCCAGTGCGTTATCAACGGCCTCATCCGCTTGTTGCAAAACCGGGCTTCCTTCACAAAAGACGGAAGTGAACTGTTCATCTTCAGTCAGCGTATCCTCTGTATATGTATGTATAAAACGCTCCTCATCGTACAATGTCTCTTCATAATAGATGTAATGATCGGCACATACTGTCACCGGCAGCAGCGCAGACAAGGCCACAGCACACAATATCAGCAGAAATGCTCCTTTTTTGTAGAAACCCATGATACCCTCCTTCCACATTTTTCACCTGTCTGCGAGTATACTACAAAATACTGCTGATATGGAAGTCTCCTTTTTGTTTCGTCAGTATCCGCAGGATTACTCCGAAGGAGACAGGGGTCAGACCCTTGTCTCCCTCGTACCGGAAGGCAAGGTTGCATAAAAAAAGAGACAGCGACGTATCTCTGTCTCCCTTTCTCCGACATTGTTCGTGATTAATACTCCTGCAGGAACATCCCGATGACATCACGGATATCCAGCTCGCCTGAACCGACTCTGTCGATGGTGCGGCACAGCTCATAGTACTGGCTGCCCTCTGCCGAGACTCCGTGGCTGCCGCACACGGCTGCGTATCCGTTGTCCCTGATCATCTTTTCCATCTGTGCTGAAGACATTGCATTTCCTCCATTCGTGCATGATTGCCCTGTATGAATCTGTCTGTTACGTCCTCCGCATTTTCCACCTGAGTGGGAGTATACTACAGGACATTGCAGATACGAAAGCCCTTTTTTTATTTTCGTCTATACCCACATCGCGGGTGTGATCAGACTGAGTTTTTCTGGCAAATTATACAAGTCGAAGCGGAATTCGTATCTCCTTATCGCTTCCTGTCGCCTTCTCATAGTGATCTTTTTCCGGCTTTTCTTCGGTGTCTTTTCGGATCTGTAATAATATATTTATCTTAAATATATCTTAATTATATCTCATATAGGTTGTGAAATGGCTTTATTTTATGTATACTCACATATATATCCGGCAATGATTACGTCAGCGAATGCAATGAAGTCACATACGGCAGGCAGATCCGGCACGCAGCTGCCGGTTCGCCGCAGTTTTTTCACAGGGAGGTTCTTATGACAATTGAAGAAATGAAGGCTGCAAAGAAAGAGCTGGGATACTCCAATCAGTATCTGGCGGCGATTTCCGGCGTGCCGCTGGGAACTGTGCAGAAGATTTTTTCCGGAGCGACGGGTTCTCCACGCAGAAAAACGCTGGAGGCGCTGGAAAAGGCACTCTCCCGGGGGAGGCGCCGGCTGGTAAAAGTAGATACGGGACCAGAAGGAACATTTCGTTATTCGGACAGCCTGCCGGCTGCGCCGACGGTTCATGAGCCCACGACAGCCTATGGCCGGGGCGAGCGGATTTATACTGAAAAAGGCGGATATACTCTGGAGGATTACCTGGCCCTTCCTGATGATATGCGGGTGGAACTGATTGACGGGATATTCTATGACATGGCCGCGCCAACCACGATCCATCAGGCAATCGCGGGATTTCTCTATAAACTCCTGCTCGACCACGTTCTGGCAGGCGAAGGACCGTGTATGCCTTTTATGTCTCCGGTGGACGTGCAGCTGGATGGCACGGCAGTGCCTTCCGAAGTCGTATTCGAGT
>CAMODP010000079.1 GCA_946611445.1 uncultured Eubacterium sp. | reverse complement strand
AAAGGAGACAGGGGTCAGACCTGTGTCTCCGGTATTTCACGGTCTTTCATTTCCAGAAAACTGGAGACACAGGTCTGACCCCTGTCTCCTCCCGCACTTTTCACTCCGGCTTCACAATGATAAGAGAGAAATATCCTGCGTCATCCGGGATCTCTTCCACACTCCGGTACACTTTTTCGGTCTCCATGCTGCAGTTTTCCACCGCCATGGCATTCTTGCCGCTGTTCCGGATCATCTGCTTTACCTCCGCCATGTGGCTGGCGGATTTCATCAGCACATAATTTCCGGGCAGGTCCAGCTTATCGCCCAGGCTCTGTGTCGCCGGCATCACATGCAGGGGCTGGTTCCACAGCGTCAGGGATGTGTTCAGGCGGGCAGCGGCAGCGCAGAAGGACGGGATGCCGTTGACCAGCGCGGTCTGGTAGCCGTCTGCCTCCGCGATCTCCTGGATATAGGAGAACGTGCAGTAAATGGTGGAATCGCCGAGTGTCAGGAACACGACGTTCTTTCCCTTGTCAAGGTAGCTCTCCAGCAGCCTGGCGCCCGCCTCATGCTGGCGCTGCTGTTCCTTCTTGTCCATGACCATGGGGAAATAGACGGGAACCAGTTCTTTGTCCGCCAGCTCCGGAACCGCCTGAACGGCGATCTTATATGCAACTGTCTCTCTCGGCTCTTTGCCCGGCAGCGCGATCACGTCATTTTCCCGGATCAGCCGGCATGCCTTGAGTGTCATCAGCTCCGGATCGCCGGGGCCCACACCTACACCATACAATACTGCACTCATGAATCTCTTTCCTCCGATTTAAATACTGGCAGCAGTTACAAATACCGTTTCTCAGCTCTGAAACAGCAGCCCGCGCTTACGTGTGAATACAGGCATATATTATAAAAACTACGGAAAAACTTGTCAAATACCGGCAAAAGGAGTCAAAGAGAAGCGTCCCCTTGACTCCCTGTACATTACAGATATTTCCGGAGTGTCTCTGCCTTGTCCAGCTTCTCCCACGGAAGGTCGATATCCGTGCGGCCGAAGTGGCCGTAGGCAGCCGTCTGACGATAGATCGGCCGGCGCAGATCGAGCATCCTGATGATGCCGGCCGGGCGCAGGTCGAAGTTCTCGCGGATGATTTCCACGATCCGGGAATCCGGCAGTTTTCCGGTCCCGAAGGTATCCACATTGACGGATGTCGGCTGCGCCACGCCGATGGCATAGGACACCTGGATCTCCATCCTGTCGGCGATTCCCGCAGCCACCAGATTCTTTGCCACGTAGCGTGCCGCATAAGCGCCGGAGCGGTCTACCTTCGTGCAGTCCTTGCCGGAAAAAGCGCCGCCGCCGTGACGGCCCATGCCGCCGTAGGTATCAACGATAATCTTGCGCCCGGTCAGTCCGGCGTCTCCCTGCGGGCCGCCGATGACAAAACGTCCGGTGGGATTGATAAAGATCTTTGTATCCGCGTCTACCATGCTCCCGTCCACGACAGGATCAATCACATATTTACGGATATCTTCGTGGATCTGCTCCTGTGTCACCGCGGCGTCATGCTGCGTAGAGATCACGATCGCCTCCAGCCGGACCGGAACATTGTTCTCATCGTACTCCACAGAAACCTGGGATTTCCCGTCCGCGCGGAGATACGGCAGCGTGCCGTCCTTTCTGACCTCCGTCAGCCGGCGGGTCAGCTTGTGCGCCAGTTCGATCGGATAAGGCATATACTCCGGGGTCTCGTTCGTAGCATATCCGAACATCATTCCCTGGTCGCCGGCGCCGATCGCCTCGATCTCCTCGTCCGTCATGCTGGTCTCTCTCGCTTCGAAGGCACGGTCCACGCCCATGGCGATATCCGGAGACTGCTGATCCATCGCCACAAAAACCGCGCAGGTATTCGCATCAAAGCCCTTTTCAGAGCTGTCATACCCGATTTCCCGGATCGTGTCGCGGGCAATCTTCTGGTAATCCGGATGCGCTTTTGTCGTAATCTCACCGGTCAGCAGCACAAATCCTGTGCAGGTTGCCGTCTCACAGGCAACGCGGCTCATGGGATCCTCTGCCATACAGGCATCCAGCACCGCATCTGACACTGCGTCGCAGATTTTGTCCGGATGTCCTTCCGTCACTGATTCTGAAGTAAATAAACGTCTCTCCATGGTTCATCCTTTCCGCTTTTCTCTGCCGTAATGGGGGCCGTCGCCGGCATATCCTGAAGATACGCACAAAAAATCCGTTCCCAACAAAAGAACGGATTTTACACTCCATACTCTTATTGTTCGATCGTCTCGCTCAGGAAAGGCACCTTCCGCACTGCGGGGTTGCCGTGGTTTCACAGGTCCTATGTACCTCCGCCACTCTGAATAAGAGAAAAGCTCTATGCAGTTATCTGATTTTCGTCACATAAACATAACCCTTTTCCGGGAGTGCGTCAAGCAGATTTAACTGCCTGTCAGACACTTTGTTGTTTCTGTCCCATAGGATGTAGTCATGAAGAATAATATATAAACCAAAGATCCGGGACATATAAATGTCCAGAAGGGAACCTCCGCAGCGCCGGTACTTAGCGAAGGCAACGCCTGAGCTCTAGTACCGCTGCGCGAGGGCGCTGAACGTCCGGTGGACGTTCGTTTAGCGCCGACCGGAGCGGAGCGGAGAACGAGCGCAAGCGCTTCCCGAATGGATATTTATATGTCCCGGATCCGTATGATTCCTTATCCTTCTCTCAACGGTCCTCGCGGAAATACGGAATGCCCAGGCTTGCCGGCGGCTGGTTCTCGCGCTTCCGTTTCATGCTGATGAAGATCAGCACCACGATCGTGACCACATACGGGATCGCCTTGTACAGCTCCTTGACCGCCAGGTTCGTTCCCGTCGGCAGGAACAGGTAGAGAATGTAGAGGCTGCCGAACAGCATAGAGGCAAACACGCCCACATTCGGACGCCAGACGGTGAAAATGACCAGGGCGATGGCCAGCCAGCCGCGGTCGCCGAATCCGTCATTGGACCAGACGCCGGCGGCGTAGTCCATGATGTAATACAGGCCTCCCAGGCCCGCGATCATGCTGCCGATACAGGTCGCCGCGTATTTATACCGCGCCACATTGATGCCGGCGGCATCGGCCGTGGCAGGATTTTCTCCGACGGCTCTCAGGTTCAGGCCGATCCGGGTCTTTTTCAGCACCCAGGCCGCGACAAACGCGATAATTACGGACACATACGCCAGAAATCCGTAGGACAGGAAGATCTTGCCGAACCAGCCCATGCTGCCGGCAAACGGCAGTTTGCGGCTGAAGCACTGGCTTGTCGCGGAGAGCGCGATGGACGGGATGTCCGCGCCGGTCAGCTTGATCAGGGATCCTCCGAAGAAATTGCCGAAGCCGACGCCGAAGGTGGTCAGCGCCAGGCCGGTGACATTCTGGTTCGCGCGCAGGGACACGGTCAGGAAAGAATACAGCAGGCCCATCAGGAAAGATCCCAGCAGCGAACAGAGCAGCGGGATCAGCACGCCCAGAAACGGGTTGATCGCAGACGGCTCCGGCAGTGATCTTTCATAGAAAAACGCGCCGATGACGCCGCTGATCGCGCCCACATACATGATGCCGGGAATACCCAGGTTCAGATTGCCGGATTTTTCTGTCAGCGTCTCGCCGGTACTGCCGCAGAGAAGAGGTATGCTCTGGACAACCGCACGTGGGATAAAAGTAACCAGATCAATCATCTCTTCACACCTCCTTTTTTGCTTTGCGGAACATCAGCCTGAATTTCACGAAAAACTCTGCGCCCAGGATAAAGAATATCAGAATCCCGGTGAGAATGTCGCCAAAGGCATGATTCAGTCCGAAGGATGTGGCAATTTCACCGGATCCGCGCCCCATGAATACCAGCAGGAAGCTGGTAAAAATCATGCCGAACGGATTGTTGCCCGCCAGCCACGCCACCATGACGCCCGTGAATCCGCGGCCTCCCCCGATGGTCGTCGTCATCGTGTGGTCCGTGCCCGCTGTCAGCAGGAGTCCCGCCAGGCCGCAGATGCCGCCGGACAGCGCCATCGTGCGTATAATGACCCGGTCTACGTGAATGCCGATATACCGCGCCGTATTTTCACTTTCACCGACGACCTGCAGCTCATATCCGTGCTTGGTATAGCGGAGATACACATAGATAAAAATCGTGACCGACGCGACAACGAGGATATTCAGCAGGTACTTGTAGCTGCCGATCTGCGGCAGCCATCCCGCCTGTGTCTGCTGGTTGATTATGCCGATTTTACCGGAACCCTTCGGCACTTCCCAACGGATCGTATAATACGCCACGATCTGTGTCGCCAGGTAATTCATCATCAGGGTGAACAGTGTCTCATTCGTACCCCATTTTGCCTTGAAAAAGGCGGGAATCACGCCCCAGATGGCTCCGGCGGCGATACTCGTGATAATCATGACCGGAATCAGGACCGCATTCGGCAGTGTTTTCCCCAGCACGATCATGCAGCTTGCAGAAGCCAGACAGCCCATCAGCAGCTGCCCTTCCGCGCCGATATTCCAGAACCGCATGCGGAACGCAGGCGCCAGCGCCAGCGACACGCAGAGAAGGATCGCCAGGTTCTGGAAAAGGATCCACGCTTTTCTGGGCGTTCCGAAGCCGCCCTGGAAAATCGTCACATAGACCGCCAGCGGATTTTCTCCTGTGACGAGTGTCGTAATCAGGGCGGAGACGATCAACGCCAGAAGTATGCCGCAGGCACGCGCCCCCCACGCCTGATACCACGGCATGGCTTTGCGCCTGACAATATGAAAGAGCGGTTCGCTGTGTTCCTTATTCATTGGCGCGTCCTCCTTCCCTGCCTGTATGCGCTCCCGTCATCAGGAGCCCCACTTCATTCTTGTCTGTCGTGCGGGCATCCAGCAGTCCCGTCACACAGCCCTCGCAGAGGACCAGAATCCGGTCTGAGAGCGCCAGCAGCACGTCCAGGTCTTCGCCGACGAAGATGACGGCAACGCCCTTTTCCTTCTGCCGGTTCATCAGATCGTAAATCATGTACGAAGAATTGATGTCCAGCCCGCGCACGGCATAGGCCGTCAGCAGCACTCTGGGAGAAAGCGAGATCTCCCGGCCCACCAGAACCTTCTGCACATTTCCGCCGGACAGGCGCCTGACCGGCGTTGACAGGCCGGGCGTCACCACTTCCAGTTCTTCTACGACCTGGCCGGCCAGCTTCCTGGGGGCCTTCCGGTCCAGAAACACCGGGCGGCCGTTTCGGAAAGAGCGGAGCATGAAGTTGTCTGTCAGGTCCATATTCGCGACCAGGCCCATGCCCAGGCGGTCCTCCGGGACGAAAGACAGAACCACGCCTTTTTTCTGAATATCCAGGGGATCCCTGCCCAGCAGGTTCTCCGAGGTGCCGTCATCCTCCACAAAGGAAACGGATCCTTCCTCGGCCTTCTGCAGTCCCGCGATCGCTTCCAGCAGCTCCTTCTGGCCGCAGCCGGAGATGCCCGCGACACCCAGAATCTCTCCGCTCTGTGCGGTAAAAGACACATGATCCAGCCGAAGGGAACCCTCTGCGTCGCGGACCGTAAGGTTTTCCACCCGGATCCGGGGCTTCGGATCGGCGGGCTCCGGTCTTTCTATATTCAGGGTTATCTGCCTGCCCACCATCATATTCGTCATTTCCTGGGTACTGGTGTCGGCTGTCACCATTTCACCCACGAACTCACCCTTGCGGAGAACGGCCACACGGTCCGACAGGGCTTTCACCTCCTGCAGCTTGTGCGTGATGATCACAACGGCCTTGCCGTCATCCCGCATATTCCGCAGAACGGCAAACAGCTTGTCCGTCTCCTGCGGCGTCAGCACTGCCGTCGGCTCGTCCAGGATCAGGATTCCCGCGCTGCGGTAGAGGGCCTTGACGATCTCTACCGTCTGCTTCTGCGACACGCTCATATCATAGATCTTCTGCTCCGGATTCAGCTCAAAGCCATACTGCTCACAGATGGAACGGATCCGGGCCGCTGCGGCCTTCAGGTCCAGCCGGCCGTCTTCCTTCAGGCCAAGCACGATGTTTTCTGTCGCCGAGAGCACGTCCACCAGTTTAAAATGCTGGTGAACCATGCCGATCCCCAGATTCAGGGCATCCTTCGGGGAACGGATCACTTCTTCTTTTCCGTTGACGAAGATCTGTCCCTCATCGGGAAAATATATGCCGGAAAGCATATTCATCAGTGTGGTTTTCCCGCTGCCGTTTTCGCCCAGGATCGCCAGGATCTCCCCGTTGCGGATATCCAGGGAAACCTGCCGGTTGGCAATGGTCGTCCCAAAGCTTTTTGTGATATTGCGCATGCTGACAGCTGCTGTTTTCTGTTCCATGAGGTCTCCTTTTTTCTATCAGGTCTGAAGAAAGCCGGTCATCGGTCCGGCCTGCCTGTCCGCCCCGCGCAGGTTCCTCTGCCCGCGGGGCATGCGCAGATGAAAAAAAGGCTCCTCATTCCGCGCAAAGATGAAAAAGAGCTCTGCCCGGACACAGTTGCGCCCGGGCAGAGCTGCTGTTTACTCAGATCAGTATGCTTCGTCTGCCAGTGTGATTCCGTCAATCCGCAGATCAAAGTACGGAGCGGAACGATATTCGGACTCATGGAAGTAACCGTCTGAGATTACCTCTGTATCCGGTGTATACTCGGCATCTGTGTCGACATCAGCCTTATAGCTTGCGAGCTCCTCGCCGTCCACGGTAAAGGCGGCTGTATCGAATACATGCAGGCTGCCGGCCTCGATCTCAGCCATTACTTCGTCGATCTTGTCCTGTGTGCCTTCCGCGGCGGCCTTTTCATTCACGGCCGTCAGCTCAACGGAACCGGTATCCAGTGTGCCGGTCCAGTCAGCCTCGATCGGTGTGCCCTCTGCCGCGCAGGTGATCATGTGCTCAAAGTACGGAGCCCAGTTGATGCGGGAAGATACGATAAACGTATTCGGACCGACACTCTCGGTGCTGCCGTTGTAGGAGACGTTCGGAACGCCGGCTGCCTCGCAGGCTGTCGGAGCGCCCATGGAATCGGCGTGCTGGCTGATCAGGACACACTTGTCAGAGATCAGCTTGTTCGCGGCTTCCTTCTCGGCAGTCTCGTCATACCAGGAACCGGTAAAGGTAACCTCCATCGTAGCGCTCTCGCAGATGGAGCGGGCGCCCAGGAAGAAGGATGTGTAGCCGGAGATAACCTCTGCATAGGTATACGCGCCGACATAACCGATCTTGGCCTCATCCTCTTTGATGTCACCGTTCTCAATCATCTCATTGAGCTTCATGCCGGCAGCGACACCTGCCAGATAACGGCCCTCATAGATGGAAGCGAACGCGTTGTGATAGTTGTCCAGTCCCTCGGTATGCGCCTTGGTTCCGGTCGCGTGGCAGAACTGCACCTCCGGGAACTCCATAGCGGCCTGGATCATGTAATCCTCATGGCCGAAGCTGTCGGCGAATACAACATTGCAGCCGCTGTCAGCCAGCTCGGCGGCAGCGTCATAGCACTCCTGACCTTCCGGAATGTTGGTCTTCAGGATGATCTGGTCATCTGCCAGGCCCAGAGACTTGGCAGCCTCTTTCGCGCCGTTGATGAAGTTCAGGTCATAGGTGGAGTTCTCATCATGCAGGAAAATGAAGCCGACCTTCATCTCGCTGAGATCCACGGTCTCACCGGCCGCTTCACTCTCTGCGGAGCTGGCGGCTTCCTCTGCCTCACTGGCCGCCTCACTTACGGCTTCCTCGGCCTCGCTTGCAGCTTCACTGGCGGCTTCTTCTGCCTCGCTTGCAGCTTCACTGGCGGCTTCTTCTGCCTCGCTCACTGCGGAGCTGACAGCTGCTTCTGCCTCGCTGGCGGCTTCCTCCG
>CAMODP010000078.1 GCA_946611445.1 uncultured Eubacterium sp. | reverse complement strand
CGCCTGCGGGGTCTCTCCGGCTGCCGGATCCGTTTCCGGCGCGCACTGCCTGCACCTGTCCGCCCCCGTTTCTGCAGGTAGCTGTGCACAGCATACAGAGCGGTGTAGTTTACCAATACGTATATCTTCTCGTTTCCCGCGGCAATCTGTCTCTCAATCGCCTCCCCGGGTGTGTCCGCGATCTCCGCCTGTATATTCTCGTACTTGAGCCTCAGCTGCATATCGAGCGCACGTATGCCGCTGACGATCACAGAGCGGATCGTCTCATCCGCCGCCTTCTCGAACTCCACATCCCACAGCCAGGAGACATCCGTCCCGTCCTGGTCATTGTCATTGATGACGATCACCAGTCTTTTCGGTTCTCTGTCAGACAGCATGGCCGCAATATTCTGGTTAAATCCTGCCGGATTTTTGGCCAGATTCAGCAGTATTTCCCTCCCGTCCGCGGAAAAATGCTCGTTTCTGCCAAACGGAGGCCGGTATTTCCGCAGAACATCCTGAAAGACTTCGCAGTCATGCCCGCTCTCCCGCAGGGCAGCACGCACGGCCAGAAGATTGTACACGCTGTACAGTCCGTCCAGGTTTCTCCCCATACGGACAGCACCTGCGGTTCTTCCCTTTTCCTGTATGGTAAAAGCCATCCCGCCGGCGGCATTGTCTGCAGCGCCTTTCCTGCCTCCGTGCATTGCCTCCCGGTGTATCCCGAATGCCTCATACGCAGGCTCCGGCCTGGAAAAAGAGCAGGATGTGCAGTGCCACCTTCCCATCTGGCCGTACTGGTAGTAATCATAGTGCAGCGGCGCTCCGCACATTTTGCAGAAACGGCCCTCCCGCACCTCGCTTCCGGCAGCGTCACCGTCATCCGCCCTTCCGGCCGGGTCTCTCTCTACCGCTTTTCCGGTCTCTTCCCCGATCCCGTAACAGATACAGGGATTCCCGGATTTCACTGCCAGATACACAGACAGCGGATCGTCTGCGTTAACGATCAGCGTCATCTCCGGCACCATCCGGATCGCCTTCAGCAGCAGCTCCATCGTGATGTCGATCTCGCCGTACCGGTCCAGCTGGTCCCGGAACAGATTTGTGAGGATCAGGTAATCCGGCTTTACGGCAGAAAACACATGCTGCGCTGAAGCCTCATCCACCTCAATGGCAGCGTAGTCTGCGTTCAGCCGTCCGCTGATTCCGGCAGCAACCGCAAAAGCACCCGTGATACCGTTCGGCATATTCGCGCCGGCGCGGTTGCAGACGACAGTGCTCCCCTCCGCCTCCAGCATGCGGCACAGCAGGTTGTTCACCGTAGTCTTCCCGTTCGTGCCGCAGACCGCAAATATCTGTTTCCGGACCTGGGCGGACAGATCCGCCAGGACGGATGGCGATACCATTCCGGCCGCTTTCCCGGGGAGGGCGCTCCCCTGGTTCCCGGCCAGACGGCTGAGCAGCGCAGCCGCCTTTGCAGTATTCACGGCAGCCGCATCCCGCAGAAGGCGGATGGCTGCGGGAATGGAATGCGGCAGTATTGTATTCCTCATTGCTGACATTCTTCACTCCACCGTGACGCTCTTTGCCAGATTTCTAGGCTTGTCAACGTCCAGTCCTCTCGCGACGCTGGTATAGTATCCCAGCAGCTGCAGCGGGATCACCGCCAGGCTGCCCACAAAATGACTGTCCGTTTTCGGAACGTAGACCGTAAAATCAGCCGTGTCCTCCACGCTGTAGTTCCCGTAGCTTGTGATGCCGCACAGGTAGGCGCCCCTGGCCTTGCACTCGGTCATATTGCTGAGGGTCTTCTCCATCAGGTCTGTCTGTGTCAGAACGCCGATCACCAGCGTCCTGTCTTCTATCAGGCTGATCGTCCCGTGCTTCAGCTCGCCGGCCGCGTAAGCCTCTGAATGGATATAGCTGATCTCTTTCATCTTGAGGCTGCCTTCCAGGCTGACTGCGTAGTCTATACCTCTGCCGATGAAAAACATGTCTCTGGCATTGGCATATTTTGAGGCAAACCACTGGATGCGGTCCTTGTCTTCCAGAATCCGGTCCATCTTTCCGGGCAGTTCCATCAGCTCCTCTGTCAGGTTTTTTTCCTCTTCGTCACTGATTTTCTCCTTTACCCGGGCCAGCAGTAGGGCAAAGCAGAACATCGCTGCGAGCTGGGCGCTGTACGCTTTTGTCGTCGCCACCGCGATCTCCGGTCCCGCCAGTGTGTACAGGACATGATCCGCCTCCCGCGCGATCGTGGACCCGACCACATTGACGACCGCGAGAGTCAGGGCGCCCTTCTCTTTTGCCGCCCTGAGCGCCGCCAGGCTGTCAGCCGTTTCACCTGACTGTGATATGATGATGACCAGTGTGTTTTCAGTCAGCAGCAGTTTCCGGTAGCGGAATTCCGACGCGAGCTCCACTCTCACGGGCACCTCAGACAGATCCTCGATCACATACCGGGCTTCCATCCCGACGTGCCATGCGGAACCGCAGGCCACTATCTGTATGTCGGAAATGTTTTTCAGCTGTTCTTCTGTCAGACCTGTTTCGCCCAGGTCAATGTGTCCGTCGGCGATCAGGCTGTTCAGGGTATCCCGCACGGCTTTCGGCTGCTCATGGATCTCCTTGATCATGAAATGCTCAAAGCCGCCTTTTTCCGCCGCCTCCGCGTCCCAGGTAATCTCTGTTGTCTCCTTGGGGACTACATCCCCGTTCAGGTCATAGAACGTGACTGTGCCCGGCGTGATCCTGGCGCATTCCAGGTTTCCGATGTAGTACACGGAGCGGGTGTACTTCAGGATCGCAGGCGCGTCTGAAGCGAGGTAGGACTCCCCCTCTGAAATGCCGATAATCATCGGGCTGTCTTTTCTGGCCGCGTAGATCTCTCCGGGATAGTCCTTGAACATCAGCGCCAGGGCATAGGAGCCGCGCACACGGACCATCATGCGGTTGACGGCGTCCACAGGGCCGATCTTGTACTTCTTATAGTAGTAATCCACCAGCTTGACAGCCACTTCCGTATCGGTCGCGCTGTAGAATTTATAGCCGTGACCCAGAAGCTTCTGCTTCAGTTCCTCGTAGTTTTCGATGATGCCGTTGTGCACGCCGACCACGTCGGATTCGACCGGACCGGACGCAGACCCGGTCGCGTTGCCGCTGACATGGGGATGCGCGTTGATCTGGTTCGGCTCTCCGTGCGTCGCCCAGCGGGTGTGGCCGATCCCGCAGGTTCCGGGCAGGGAACGGCCGTTGTCCGTCTTTTCCGCCAGATTACGCAGCTTCCCTGTCGATTTTACTACCTCCGCCAGATCCTGTCCGCTGCGCACAGCCAGCCCTGCCGAATCATAGCCTCTGTACTCCAGCCTGGACAGACTGTCCAGAATAATCGGCGCGGCAGGCTGGTTTCCTGTAAATCCTACTATTCCGCACATCTTCACATCTCCTTTTTGATCATAAAAAAAGCGTCCGGTATTAAACCAAGACGCCTTTGTCTTCGCTGTATCCTGCGCCCTTCATAAGCACAGTCTCATAAATCTTCTTGATTATACAGCAGGACGTGCAGTTTTGACAAGAGGAGCCGCGGGATCATTCCCCGCGGCCCCTTCTCTCTGTATGAGATGTTTTCTCTGCAGGAGATTTTTTACCAGTCCACATCTACGTAGTGATTTCCAAAGTAGTCGATATAGTCGCCGTCCTGTGTCCTGGAGTAGAGGGTTCCCTCATCGTCCATGTAGTCTCCGCCGCGGGATTCGATGGCTACAATCTCCCCGGTGTCAACACTTTCAATATAGACGGTGTCATACGGCTCATAGTTGCCTAACTCCTGCGGGGAAGTGTACAGGATCGTTCCGTCGGAACCGGCCCGTATCTCACCCTGTTTCATCCAGGATGCTTTCTGCGATTTTCCGTCTGGACACCCCCCGGTTCATGGCCTCCTTCCCGATAAAACGGTGTGCCTGATCCTCTGTCATGTTTCTGCTCTGCATCAGAACCGCCTTTGCTTTCGCTACGATTCGCATTTCCTCTGCCTTTTCGTTTGCCCTCCGGACCTCTTCCTCCAGCTTTTGCATTCTGGTCTGAATGGCCGTCATAAACCGCACGAAACGATACATCTGATCATCGGAAACCGGTTTGGCGGCGACAGCGATACCGCGTTCCAGCAGATGATCCGATACAGCCTCATACACTTCCGCCGGCACCGCGGTCAGAACGGACGTGCTGTCCCTTTCCGACACATCCATTGCAAAATCGTGACCAAATTCATCGGAAAGCGGACAGTTCATTATGACCAGATCGTATTTTTCACAGAGGGTTTTCTGTCTTGCAGAAGTCACGTTCCTGCAGGATGTTACAGTAAAGGAACCGTTTGCTTCCAGCGCTCTTTTTACGGAAGCATTAAAGGACGCTGATCCCGATACGATCAGTACGGAATACCGTCTTTCTCTTCTTTTAGGCATAGGCGTCCTCCTGTCATTACCGCAGGTACTCCCGAAGCAGGCTTTCCGGAACTGTCCGCTTTACAAAATCACTTTTCCGGGCGAAATGTGCCGCCTCCCTTCTGGAATGCGGCAAGGGAAGGGAATCTTCACTCATTTCCTCTGAAAGAGGACGCTTTTCCCTGATTCCTTCGAGGCCGGCCAGTACCAGCAGTGCGTACACCAGATACGGATTTCCCGAGGCATCCGGAGAGCGAAGCTCCGCACGCACCCTTCCCATATAAGTCTCCACAAACATCAGCACGGACTCATCGGTTCCTGACCAGTTTATCTTATACGGTGCCGCATTCACCCCGAAACGGGTATAGGAAGCATCCGCAGGATTCAGGAAAACAGTGATGTCACGAATGCGGTTCAGAATGCCGGCAGCGGCGTATCTCGCCATGTCATTCCCGTCTCTGTCCTCCGCGTACATATTGATATGGTACCCATTGCCCGGCATGCCCTGAAGCGGCACCGGGGAAAAATCGGCGGTGAGGCCATAGCGGTCGGCAATTGTGCCGACAGCCATCCGGAAGGTCGTCATCTGGTCTGCCGCCTTCAGCGGCTTCGCGTAATGGAAGTCAATCTCATTCTGCCCCGGTCCCCGCTCATGGTGCGACCTCTCCGGAGTCAGCCCCATCCGCTCGATTGTCAGACAGATTTCTCTGCGAATGTTTTCGCATTTGTCTTCCGGGGCTATGTCCATATATCCCGCCAGATCGTGCGGTGTCCGGGTGGGGTTTCCGTTTTCATCCTTCCGGAACAGATAAAACTCCATCTCTGTGCCGAAGCGGAATGCAATGCCCTCCTTTTCCGACTCTGCGACAGCCTTCTTCAGAAAAGCCCTCGTATCCGCCTCATATTCTTTTCCATCCGGGGTGAACACGTCGGAATACATGCGCAGTACCCTGCCGTGGTCAGGTCGCCACGGAAGAACCGTCAGTGTCTCGGCATCCGGCTTCAGATACAGCAGCCCGTACGGCCCCTCTCTGTATCCGGCGATCTCTCTCGCGTTGATCGGAATGCCTCTCTCAAAGGCTTTTTTTATCTCGCCCGGCATTACGGAGATATTCTTCTGGACGCCAAACGCATCCCGGAACGCCAGCCGTATGAACTTGGCATCCTCCTCTTCTATGTATCGCATGACTTCTTCTATGGTATTCGGCATATCACGGTTCCTCCTTTTTACCCGCGGTCTGTGTTCACTGTCATTTTTTCCCTCTTCTGTCTGTTCTCCGACGGCAGTTCCTCTTAGCATGTAATCGTTCAGATCACGGAAATGCGGGGCGTAATGTCCTCCAGCACATCCAGCAGGATGCGCACGGTGTCCAGAGAGGTAAACATCGTCACACCGTTCATGATGGCGCATTTCCGTATCGCAGCGCCGTCTTCATAGTGAATGCCTGACAGTATGGCTCTCGTATTGATGATGTAGCTCACGTATCCGGCCCGGACAGACTGCAGGATCTCATCGCTTCCCTCGCTGATCTTTCCCCGGATACGGGTGCGGATCCCGTGGTTTTTCAGAAAGATCCCGGTGCCCACGGTAGCCTCTATGTTGAAGCCCAGCTCATAAAAACGCCTGACCAGCGGCAGCGCCTCCTCCTTGTCTTCATCTGCAAGCGTCACAATGACCGTGCCGTATTCCTTCATCCGTATCCCGGACGCCTGCAGAGCTTTATAGAAGGCCCTCTTCAGGCTGCGGTCGTAGCCGATCGCCTCGCCGGTGGATTTCATTTCCGGTGAAAGATAGGCATCCATCCCGTTCAGCTTTTCAAAGGAGAATGCAGGAGCCTTTACATACCATTTTTCCGGAACCGCCTCCGGTTCTTCCGAAACCGCTTCCGATCCTTCCGGGACCAGCCGCTGCTCCCGCAGTCTGATGCCGAGCATGACCTTCGCCGCAATGTCCACCAGAGAGAGTCCCGTCGATTTCGAGAGAAAGGGAACGCTTCTGGAAGCTCTGGGATTTACTTCGATGACATAGACATTGTCCTTTTCATCCACAATAAACTGAATATTGAACAGTCCGACAATACCCAGCCCCAGGCCGAGCCTCTTCGTAAAATCCGCAATGACGCTCTCCACGTGTCGGGAAATGGAAAACGGCGGATATACACTGGTGCTGTCCCCGGAATGAACGCCGCTTCGCTCAACCAGCTCCATAATGCCCGGCAGAAACACATCCTCTCCATCGCAGATGGCATCCACCTCTATCTCCCGGCCCACAATGTATTTGTCCACCAGGACCGGCCGTTCCGTGTCCACTTCAACGGCATTCTGCAGATAGCGGACCAGCATCTTCTCATTTGCCACGATTTCCATGGCTCTTCCCCCGAGAACAAAGCTTGGCCTTACCAGCACCGGATACCCGATCGCCTCTGCGGCGCGGATTCCTTCGGAAATGCCGGTTACCGCTTTTCCCGCCGGGTGCGGGATCCCGAGTCTGTCCGTGACCTGCTCAAAGGCATTCCTGTCTTCCGCCGCGAAGACGGCCTCCGGAGATGTCCCGATGATCCGCACGCCTTCTCCGGCCAGCGGACCGGCCAGGTTAACGGCCGTCTGGCCGCCGAGGGAAGTGATGACGCCGGCCGGTTTTTCCAGTTCCACGACATTCATGATATCTTCCACGGTAAGCGGCTCAAAATACAGCTTGTCTGCCGTCGTGTAATCTGTGGATACTGTCTCGGGATTGTTGTTGATCACGATTGCCTCGTACCCCAGCTCATGGATCGTTTTAACGGCATGAACCGTGGAATAATCGAATTCCACTCCCTGGCCGATCCGGATGGGACCGGAGCCGAGTACGATGATCTTCTTCTTTTCGGAGACGGCCGATTCGTTCTCTTCCTCATAGGTAGAGTAAAAATAGGGCACATAGCTGTCAAACTCACTGGCGCAGGTGTCGATCATCTTGTAAACGGGGCGTATTCCGTGTTTTCTGCGCAGCTTCCGGATGTCTTCCTCCCTGCAGCCGGCAAGCTCTGCTATATAGGAGTCGGAAAAGCCCATGCGCTTGGCTTCGTACAGCAGTCCCGCCTCAGGCAGGCTTCCTTCGCATCCGCCGGAAGAGATCTCCTTTCCCGAACGGCCGCATGCTTCTTCAAGCCTCTTCTCAAAATCTACGATCCGGCGGATGCTTTCCAGAAAGAACATGTCAATCTGTGTCCTGACATAAATCGAATGCAGATCCACTCCCAGCCAGAGCAGTTCGGAGATCGCATAGATACGGTCATCGGTTCCTTCCCGGATATACTCCAGCAGCTTCCGGACAGCCTCTTTCCGGTTCTCCGGCTCGGGCCTGTCTGACAGGTTCCGGACGTCAAACTTTTCCAGATGAATGTGATTCTTGCTGTCTTCCAGCGATCGGATTGCCTTCAGAAGACTCTCCTCCATAGTCCGCCCTATGCTCATCGTCTCACCGGTTGCCTTCATCTGCGTAGAAAGGGTATTGGACGCAAGAGTGAACTTATCAAAGGGGAACCGCGGCATCTTTGTGACGACATAGTCAAGCGCGGGTTCAAAGCATGCCGGCGTATTGGCGAGCATGATCTCGTCCAGATTCATCCCGACGGCAATTTTCGCCGAAACCCTTGCGATCGGATAGCCCGTGGCCTTGGAGGCCAGGGCGGATGATCTGGATACACGCGGATTGACCTCGATGACATAATACTGAAAAGATTCCGGATCGAGGGCGAACTGTACGTTG
>CAMODP010000077.1 GCA_946611445.1 uncultured Eubacterium sp. | reverse complement strand
TTTTTCTTGACGTTTACTATGCAAAGTGATACGATTCCTAATGAAAAAGTTTCAATACATGTGCATAATGACAGTGTTTTTTGAAAAGGAGGGTTTTTGCAATGAAGAAATGGACAGCGGCTCTGCTTGCCGGAGCACTCGGAGCAGCAGTAATGGGGATGACTGTTTCAGCCGATGAGATTAAGGTCTGGGTTGCCGACAATGTCGTTTCCTTTACACAGGAACAGATCGCGGCATTCCAGGAGGCCAATCCGGAGTACGCAGACTATGAAGTCACGGTAGAACCCGTTGGAGAGGGCGATGCCGCCGGAAACATGATCACGGACGTTGAGGCAGGTGCAGATATCTTTGTATTCGCCCAGGACCAGATCGCACGTCTGGTTTCCGCGGGCGCACTTGAAGAAGTGGCTCCTGAGAATCAGGAAGCAGTCATGAATGAAAACGATGCGGGCGCTGTTGGCGCGGCGACAGTCGGCGATATCCTCTATGCATATCCGCTGACATCGGACAACGGCTATTTCCTGTACTATGACAAGAGCGTCATCTCGGATCCGTCCACACTGGAAGGCATCCTTGCCGACTGCGAAGCAGCGGGCAAGAACTTCTACATGGAGATCAACTCCGGCTGGTACCAGACAGCATTCTTCTTCGCTACAGGCGCGGAGCTGAGCTATGAGACCGACGATGCCGGCAACTTCACGGCCTGCAACGCAACCTACGCTTCCGACGAGGGTCTGACCGCTCTGAAGAAGATGATTGAGCTGAAATCCTCAAGCGCTTTCCAGAACGGCAGCGCAGTCGGCGAGGCGACAAACTGTGCGGCAATCGTTGACGGTACATGGGACAGCGGCGCGGCACAGGATCTGTTCGGTGAGAACTATGCCTGCGCAAAGCTTCCGACCTTTGAAGGCGCAGACGGCCAGACCTATCAGATGAGCGGCTTCGGCGGCTTCAAACTGCTCGGCGTAAAACCGCAGGAAGACGAAGACAAGCTCATGGCCTGTGACGCGCTGGCAGCGTATCTGTCCAGCAAAGATGTGCAGCTGGCCCGCTACGAAGCGGTAGGCTGGGGTCCCTCCAATCTGGAAGCACAGGGCAGCGATGAGGTTCAGGCTGATACCGCACTGGCAGCTCTGGCTGATCAGCTGCAGTACACGATCCCGCAGGGACAGTATCCCGGCGACTACTGGACACTGGCAACCTCTCTGGGCGACAGCATTATCAGCGGAGAGCTGAGCACAGATTCCAGCGACGACGACGTAATGGCAGCACTTCAGAAATTCCAGGATACCTGCATTTCCTATGCGGAGTAATATTGCTTTTTAACGCAATGCGGAAACAGTGCCTGCTGTGCATACCGCGATGGCAATTCTGAAAAACAAAAAGGCCGGCAGAGAGCATCTTTGCCGGCTTTAATAAATGGGAGGGGTTATGATTTCGAAATATCTGAAGGCTTTCGGAACAAATATAAAGGAAATCGGAACCACATTTGCTGAGGGCGATGCAAAGACGAAGGGATCCTACCTGATTTTCGGGCTGGGACCGCTGCTGCGCGGGCAGATCGTCAAAGGCCTTGCCTACCTCAGCTGTGAGCTGCTGTTTATCTGGTACATGGTCACGTTCGGGTGGAAATATCTCAGCAAGTTTTCCACGCTGGGCACGGTGGAGACACACAAGGAACGCAGAGTTACCGTGTACGGGGATAACAGCTTTCTGATCCTGCTGTTCGGTCTGCTGACTATTATTCTGATCCTGCTGTTCATTCTGATCTGGCGGATGAACATCCAGGAGAACCGCAACGAGGAGATCGCGCTGAGAGCCGGGAAGAGCCTGCCCGGCAACAAAAAAGTTCTCGCCTCGCTGCTCGATTCCAATTTTGACAAGACCCTGCTGGCGCTGCCGGTGCTGGGGATCTTTCTGTTTACGGTGCTGCCCATCCTCTTCATGATCTGCGTGGCGTTTACCAACTACGATAAGAACCACCAGTCGCCCACGAACCTGTTCACCTGGGTGGGGCTCGACAATTTCAAGGAGCTGTTCAAGTTCGGCAGCACCGGGTTCGGCACCACCTTCCTGAAGGTGCTTGCCTGGACCATGGTATGGGCGTTTTTCGCGACATTCCTGGATTACTTCCTGGGGATGGCGGTCGCCATTCTCATCAATAAGAAAGGCATCAAATTCAAGAAACTGTGGAGGACCATCCTGGTCATCACGATCGCAGTTCCCCAGTTCGTATCCCTGCTGTATGTCTACAAGATGTTCGCCAATGACGGCCTGGTCAACGGGTATCTGATGAAGTGGGGGTGGATCGCGAAACCGATTCCGTTCTGGACGGATCCGATGCTCGCGCGCATTACCATCATCGTCGTGAACATCTGGATCGGTATCCCTTACATGATGCTGATCGCCACGGGCCTGCTGATGAACATCCCGGAGGAACTGTACGAGAGCGCGAGGATCGACGGCGCGACGCCGTTCCAGATGTTCAAAAGCATCACGCTGCCGTACATGCTGTTCGTGACGGGGCCGTTCCTGCTGACCCAGTTTACCGGCAACCTGAATAACTTCAACGTCATTTATCTGCTGACCAAGGGGCAGCCGCAGTCGATGAAACTGGCCGAGAATGCCGGTCAGACGGACCTGCTCGTCACCTGGCTCTACAAGATGACCGTGACAAACACCAACTATAAGATGGCCGCGGTCATCGGTATCATGGTATTCCTGGTGGTCGCCGTGACATCGCTCATTGTCTATAACATGCTGCCTTCCGTGCGCGATGAAGGGGGGTTCCAATGATGGAGAAAAAGACAGCTTCCATGAAGAAAAAGCAGCGGGTCAGCAATGCCGTAACTTACGTTGTTCTGGTGCTGATCAGCATTATCTGGATGTTCCCGTTCTTCGGGCTGATCATGCAGAGCTTCCGCTCCTACGATCCGAAGGTGGAATACGGCGGCATGGTAGATTACATCATCCCGAAGCATTTTTCGCTGGACAACTACCGCTTCCTGTTCTCCGGCGAGACGAACTTCCTGCGCTGGTACGGAAACACGCTGATTATCGCGATTTTTGTTGCGATCCTCCAGACGATTATCATCCTGTGTGTCAGCTATGCGCTCTCAAGAATGCGCTTTAAAGGCAGGACACTGCTGATGCGCTTCTGGCTGGTGCTGGGCATGTTCCCGGGGTTCCTGACCCTGATCTGCCTGTATTTCCTTCTGAAACAGTTCGGGCTGACACAGGCAGGCGCCGTGCCGGGCCTGATTCTGGTCTCGGTCGCCAGCTCCGGTATGGGATACTACGTGTGCAAAGGGTATTTTGACACGCTGCCGATCGCGCTTGACGAGGCGGCGCGGATTGACGGGGCTTCCCGCGCGAAGATCTTCCTGATCCTGACGATACCGCTGTCAAAGCCGATTATTATCTATACCGCCCTGGTTGCGTTCATGGCCCCCTGGTGCGACTTCGTCATGGCTTCCTATATAGCGTTCGGACATGACAAGAGCTATAACGTGGCTGTGGCGCTGCAGCGCTGGGTCTGGACAAATGACTATCAGGGCTACTTTACAAGGTTCTGCGCAGGCGGGATCCTGGTCGCCATTCCGGTAACGCTCCTGTTCATGTTCCTGCAGAAGTACTACGTCGAAGGAGTGACGGGCGGAGCGGTGAAGGGCTGAAGTCATCCGAAATGCCGGAAGATAGTAAAAATAAGTAATAAGGCAGGCTGCCGCATACACTTTCGGGGTGTGCGGCAGCCTGTTTTTGTGGTAGGATGGTAAAGACGCCCTTCAACATTCCGCGAAATCAAATGAAAAGAGACTACTATGAGTGACAGAAACATACAGTTTTTAACGCGTGCCGCACTCATCGCAGCCGTATATACAGCGCTGACACTGCTGTTTGCACCGCTCAGCTTTCGCGAAATTCAGGTGCGGATTTCGGAAGCGCTGACGATCCTGCCCTATTTTACGCCGGCCGCCATTCCGGGTCTCCTGGTTGGCTGCCTGATTTCCAATATTTTAGGCGGAGCCATCCTGCCGGATATCATATTCGGAAGCCTCGCGACACTGATCGGCGCCGTGGGCTCTTACCTCCTGCGGAAGCACAGGATACTGGTCCCGATTCCCCCGATTGCCGCCAATGCGGTTATCGTACCGTTCGTGCTGCGTTTCGGATACGGGGTCAATCTGCCGGTCCCGCTTATGATTCTTACGGTCGGCCTTGGAGAAATCATTTCCTGCGGCGTGCTCGGAATGCTGCTTCTGGTCGTCCTTGAGAAATATGACAAATGGATTTTTACTGAGTGAAAGGAGTCACTGACAATGGAGAGAGAGAAACTCGGCACCCGGCTTGGCTTTATTCTGCTGAGCGCGGGGTGCGCAATCGGCATCGGGAACGTATGGAAATTCCCCTACCTCGTAGGGCAGAACGGCGGGGGCGTGTTTGTTCTCGTTTACCTGTTCTTCCTTCTTGTACTGGGGATACCCGTGATGACGATGGAGTTTGCCACAGGCCGGGCCGCAGCCAAAAGCCCCGTAAAAATGTACCAGAAGCTCACGCCGGAGAAGAAAGGGTGGCAGATCCACGGCGTTGCCTGCCTTGTCGGAAATGTCATTCTGATGATGTTTTACACGACGGTGGCCGGCTGGATGCTGCTCTTCTTTGTCAAGACGGCTGCAGGGACCTTTGAAGGCGCCGATCCGGAGGCGGTCGGAGCAGCTTTCAACAATATGCTCGGGGACCCGGTCCAGATGATGATCGCGATGGCCGTCATCGTCATCGTCGGCTTCTTTGTCTGCTCTCTCGGTCTGCAGGGCGGCATCGAGAAAGTGACAAAAGTCATGATGATCCTGCTGCTGGTCATCATGGTCGTTCTGGCAGTCAACAGCATCTTCCTGCCCGGCGGAAAGGAAGGCCTGTCCTTCTATCTGCTTCCGGACCTAGGCAGGATGCGGGCAGTCGGGATGAAGGATGTAGTACTGGCGGCGATGAACCAGGCGTTCTTTACCCTGAGCCTCGGCATCGGATCCATGGCGATCTTCGGCAGCTACATCGGGAAGGAACACTCCCTTCTCGGAGAATCCATCAATGTAGCGCTGCTGGATACGTTTGTGGCGATCGTCTCGGGACTGATCATCTTCCCGGCCTGTTTTGCCTACGGGGTGGAACCCGGCGCGGGCCCGGGGCTGATCTTCGTAACGTTGCCCAACATTTTCAACCACATGCCCCTGGGACGCCTCTGGGGCAGCCTGTTCTTTGTGTTCATGACATTTGCGGCCTTCTCAACGGTCATTGCGGTGTTTGAGAACATCATGGCCTGCATCATGGATCTCACCGGCTGGAACCGGACAAAGACAGGGCTGTTCTGCACGGCTACGATGCTGATCCTATCTCTGCCGTGCCTGCTGGGCTTCAATGTGCTCTCCAGCATCACGCCGATGGGGGAGGGAACCGGGATCATGGATCTGGAAGACTTTATTGTGTCCAATATCCTGCTTCCGGGAGGCTCGCTGGTTTTTGTGCTCTACTGTACGCAGCGCTTCGGCTGGGGCTGGGAGTCGTTTCAGGAGGAGGCGAACATGGGAAGAGGGGCGAAGATCGCCGGCTGGATGCGCCCTTATATGACGTATCTCCTGCCGCTGATTGTGTTTGCCGTGATGTGCGTGAATCTTCTGTGATGGAGGAAACAAAAATGAAAAAGAAAATGATGAGATGCCTGCTCATGGCTGCGCTGCAGCTCACGCTGCTCGGAGGGATGTCCGCTTACGCGGAGGCTGTCACGGAAGAGGGCGCGCTGGCGCCTGAGGAAGCGGTCACGGAGGCAATGTCAGAGGGAGAGAGCGCAGAGCAGTCAGTTTTTGCCGCTGCGGTGCTGCAGGATCTGGACCTGAATGAAACAGAGTTGAAGGATCTTCTGGCGGAGAACGAGGTTACGATGCTGAATATCTGGGCGACCTTCTGCGGTCCCTGCCTGAGGGAGATGCCGGGCATCCAGAGCCTTCATGAAAAGTACGCTGAGGAAGGCTTCGGCGTGATCGGGCTGACGGGAGACATCCTCGATTATAACGGGGAGCTCCTGCAGGATGTGCTTGACGACGCGAAAACTATTCAGGAAGAGATGGGCCTCACCTATCCGCTGCTGATCGCGGACTGGCCGCTGATGAATGAGATCGAGCTGTACGCGTTCCCGACGACTTATTTCCTGGACAGCGATGGCGCGATCCTCGGGGAGGCCTATGTCGGCTCCAGAGAAGAGAGCGACTGGGAAGAAATCATCACCGGGCTTCTTGAGCAGTGAGAGCGTTCCGACGCGCTGACTACGGAGGACTGTCATGAAAAGAAGAGTATCTGCAGGGATCGCCGCGCTGCTTCTGATCGCTTCCCTCTCGGCGTGTATTTACGGCGCCGTGACCGGGGAGATGAGTACTGTGCACAGGAAAGCGGCGGGGATCTGTATGGAGTGCATCGGCCTTGGATAAGAAGAAAAAATTGCCGGGACTTAGAAAAATCGTGCAGGCCGGATGGGGCATCCTGACAAACGCCTACGCAAAGGGTTTTGCCACCGGGACCATCTACCGGGGGCCGCTCAAACGCTTCTGCGTGCCGGGCATGAACTGCTATTCCTGCCCGGGGGCTCTGGGAGCCTGTCCGATCGGCGCCATGCAGGCTGTCTTTACCGGCAGACGGCGGAAGATTTCCCTCTATGTGGCAGGGTTTCTGGCTTCCGTCGGGCTGCTTGTCGGGCGCCTGATCTGCGGCTGGCTCTGCCTGTTCGGCCTGCTGCAGGAGTGGCTGTACCTTGTGCCGGTGCCGAAAGTGAAAGTGCCGGAGAAGGCAGACAGGGCGCTGCGGTACCTCAAGTATGTGATGCTGGCCTTGCTGGTAATCCTGCTTCCACTGCTCTGGCGGGGCGAGACCGGGCTTGGAGAACCGTTCTTCTGTAAATATGTGTGTCCGGTTGGGACGCTGGAGGGCGGCGTGTTCCTGGTGCTCTTAAACCGCTCCATGCGCGTGGTGGCGGGCTTCCTGTTTCACTGGAAGATGCTGCTGCTTGTGCTGACGCTGCTTGCCTGCATGTTTATTTACCGGCCGTTCTGCAAATATATCTGCCCGCTGGGCGCGTTCTACGCGCTGTTCCAGAAGGTCAGCCTGCTGAGAATGAACGTGGACAAGGAGAGCTGCGTACACTGCGGCGCCTGCATAAGCGTCTGCCATATGCAGGTGGATCCGGTGAAGCAGCCCAACAGCGGGGAGTGCATCCGGTGCGGGGAGTGCATGCGAGCCTGCCCGAAGAAGGCAATTTCATTCTCTGTGACGGAGAAACGAAGTACTGCCGGAGAAAAGATTTACTGAGGGAGAAGAGACTATGCCGGTTGAGAAAAAATATGATGTGATCTGTGTCGGTCAGGCAGTGATCGACTGCATCGTGAGGGGCAGGGAAGAGGATGCGTACAAACCGAACGTATTCAGGGCGGAAAATATTGCGCTGAGCACCGGCGGCGACGCAGTCAACGAATCCTTCAAGCTGACCGCGATGGGCCACAGGGTGCGCCTCGTGTGCGGGCTCGGTGAGGATCTGGCAGGAAACATTCTGAAGAGCGAGGCAGCCAGGCGCGGGCTGGATCTTTCTTCCATGCGCGTGACGGAGGGGATGCGAACTCCGATCGCAAATCTGGTCGTGAACAGGGACGGAAGCCGGCATTCCATCAATTCTTCCGCTACGATGCTGGAGGGGTATCTGCCGGAAAAAGAAGATGTGACAGGCGGGAAGATCGTGTCTTTCGCGAGTCTGTTTCGCGCTCCGCTCGACCGTCCGGAGAAGGTACGGGAGCTGATTCTCGCTGCGCATGAGGATGGGGCCATCATCTGCGCCGATACCAAGCTGCCGACTTTCCGCCAGATGTCCTTTCAGGACATCGAGGATGTGCTGCCACTGATTGATTACATGTTTCCGAACGAGAAGGAAGCGGCCTACTACACCGGCCAGAAGGAGTATCCTGCCATGGCGCGTTTGTTCCGCGAGTGGGGGATCAAAAATGTGATCATCAAGACCGGGCCGGAGGGCTGCTACGCCGACACCTGCGAAGGCGTGTTCTCACTTCCGCCGGCAAAGGTGAATGTGGTGGACACCACCGGAGCCGGGGACAGCTTCGTCGCGGGCTTCCTGTCGGCGCTGCTTGAGAAAAAGAACGTGAGAGAGTGCCTGGAGGCGGCGCTTTTAAAAGCCGGAGAGTGCGTGCAGCATATGGGGGCCTGAGGCAGGTAAGGCGAACGCAATCCGGGCAATTCGGGCAGAAGTATTCTGTCTTGCAAAAGAACTCTGTCTGCACTATAATAGTAAGCACACGCTAACCGAAGTTTTACCCATCACACAGCGCTCCGGTTTATCCGAAAGGCGGCTGTTGGTGGGTTCTCTTTTTCGATGTGTGTTAGCGGAATCTAACAAATGTTTCGATAAAGCGAAGCAGCAGAGTACCACATCCATAGGAGTTACTGCACCGCATGGTTG
>CAMODP010000076.1 GCA_946611445.1 uncultured Eubacterium sp. | reverse complement strand
TCCCAGGTGCACATACCGGCGGATGCCTTCTTCCTCCTGGCGCACCACCAGTGTAATCTTGCTGTGCGTCTTCAGGCCTACCAGACCGTAAATGACATGGCAGCCTGCCTTTTCCAGCATCTGTGCCCAGACGATGTTGTTTTCCTCGTCAAAACGCGCCTTCAGTTCCACCAGCGCCGTGACCTGTTTGCCGTTTTCTGCCGCCTGGGCCAGCGCCGCTATGATCGGCGAATTGCCGCTGACCCGGTACAAGGTCTGCTTGATGGCTAGGACCTGCGGGTCGCGTGCCGCCTGCTGCACAAAATCAATGACCGGCTGGAAGGACATGTAGGGATGATGCAGGAAAATGTCGCCTCTGCGGATATTTTCAAAAATATCCTCATCATTTTTCAGTTCCCGCACTTCAGCCGGCGTGTAGGCCGGAATTCTGTGCGCGTCGAAGCCGTCCATCCCGTACAGCCGGAACAGGAAGGTCAGGTCCAGCGGCCCCGGTATCCGGTAGATGTCCTGCTCCTGCACCATGAACTCATTTTTCAGGATGTTCAGGAGTTCTTTCTCGGTCCCTTCCTCGGCCTCCAGGCGGATGACTTCGCCCCGCTGCCTCTTTTTCAGCTTCTTGCTGATCTCCACCAGCAGGTCAGCCGCCTCATCCTCGTCGATGCCGAGCTCGGCATTCCGCATGATCCGGTAGGGATGGGCGCACACAATATCATAGCCGAGAAAAAGCCTTCCCATGTTCCTCCGGATGACTTCTTCGAGGAGGATGACGGCCCTGCTTCCGTCCGGATCCGGCGGAATTTCCACATAGCGGGGCAGGCCGGACGGCACCTGCACGGTGGCAAACATCCGTTTTTTCTTTTCTTTTTCCTGTTTTTCGCCCTTTCGGCGGATCAGGGCGCCGATATTCAGGCTCTTGTTCCGCACCAGCGGGAAGGGTCTGGAGGAATCCATGGCCATCGGCGTCAGCACCGGATAGACAGACGCGTCAAACCAGCGGTCGATCCAGTCTGCCTGCTCCTTCGACAGCTCTTCCTGACCCGTATACAGATGGAGGCCGCTTTCCCGCAGGGCTGGCAGGATGTCCTCCATGAAGGCGCCGTACTGGTCCTTCACCATCGCGTGGGCGGATACAGAGATCGCGTCCAGCTGCTGGCGCGGCGTCATGCCCGCGATATCCGGCCGGGTATAGCCGGAATGCTCCTGGTCCTTCAGGGAAGCCACCCGCACCATGAAGAATTCATCCAGGTTGGAGGATGTGATGCTGATGAACTTCAGCCTTTCAAACAGGGGTATCGAGCGGTCCTGCGCCTCGGCGAGCACCCGTCTGTTGAATTTGAGCCAGGACAGTTCCCGGTTCCAATAGTATTCCGGTTTTTCATACATGCTGTAATCCGTCTTCATAACCCCTCTTCTCCTCAGACTGACTGCCTGATCTTCAGCACCGGCTGCACGCCGAACACATCATTGAAAAAGGCGATCTCATCTCTCACCAGGCCCTTTTCCATGGTATAGTCTCCCCGGACATCCGCGTGCAGAACGAGTTTCTGCTCTTTCAGTTCCGCGCGCAGGGCCGTGACCTTCTGCATATGGCTGCGGTCCAGGGCGATGGCCATCCTGATAATGGCCGCAAAGGACGCCACCTTCAGGTAGCGGGGAATATCCAGGCTGCTCTCCAGTACCAGCTCTTCATATTCGGGCAGCGGCTCGTAGGTGTACCGGGCCGCCAGCGCGACCAGTTCCCTCTCTTCGTTGGACAGACCGATAAACTCGTTCCCCATGATGATCATGGAAGAGTTCTCTCCGATATCCGTATAGCTGATGTACTTTCCCACATCGTGCAGCATGACGGCGATGCGCAGCAGGAGACGGTCTCTTCCCCCCATGCCGTGGATGCGTGCCGTGGTGTCAAATATGGCCGTAGCCGTCATGTCCATATTCTCTATGTGGGGTCTGCTGACGGCGTAGCGCCGGGCAAGGTGCCGGGCGGCTGTGATGATGTCGTTGCCGAAATTGTGGGACATCTTCAGCAGCTTCGTGCTCTCCGCGAATTCATAGGCCATGCCCCGGGCCAGGCTGGTGCCGGGCATCCAGATCTGTGAGGGATCCAGCTCGGTTACGATCAGATGGCACAACGCGGCCGAAGGACGGAGCAGGGAGGCATTTTCCAGCGAGATGTTGTTGCTGACCGCCAGCTCGTTCTCTGTCTTGCCGACGATGTTCGCGTACCATTTCTCAAAGCTGTCCCGGTCCAGTATCCGCGACGCGCGGTCGCGGTGCTTCGGATCCCTGAAAATCGTCTCGGAGAGAAAATCGCC
The DNA here is from genome assembly GCA_946611445.1 of uncultured Eubacterium sp. Lineage (GTDB taxonomy): Bacteria > Bacillota > Clostridia > Lachnospirales > Lachnospiraceae > Bilifractor. The sequence goes on along the minus strand of CAMODP010000076.1, from coordinate 6,441 downwards.
GTTCAGAATGACATGCTGGATCTTGCGGTCCTTCAGATACATCTTCCGGAAGCTGGAGGTGTCGTACCGGATGAGCTGTTCTACGAGCGCCTCGTACGCCATTGTCTCAGATTCCAGCGCCTGCAGGCGTTCCCGCACACGCAGGCTTCCCTGCCGCATGTTTCTGGTCGTGATCAGCTGGGATTTGTCGAAAATAGAGATCTGTATGCTGCCTCCGTCAAGATCCACGATCGCCGTGCCCTTGCGGATCATGTCGTTGAACCGCGATTCGATCGACGCGATGGATTTGTAGCTCAGAAAACGCTGTTCGGAATTGCTGAGAATCTGGACGTCCAGTCCCGTCACGTGCCGGATCTTTCCCAGGACAAACAGGTCATTGGCCGCCTCGCGGACGGCACTGGTGGCGATGGCCCGCACATTGCTGACCCGGTACATGCGGATGGTTTTCAGGAAATCCTGCAGGACCTCGCAGAGCTCGTCTACCATCTCCGGGCTGATGCGGCCGCTGTTGGCAAAAGGCTGCCTGCCCAGCTCGATCCTGTGCCGGATCTGGTCGATGCGCCGGATCCCGTATTTCCGGGATATTTCAAATATATCCAGATTGACCTCATAGCTGCCGATCACAATGGCGGCAAAGGAAGTAACAGACATGAAACGCCTCCGTCAATAGATGTGCCGATACGCCTGCGCAGGCAGAGCATCCCGGTTCAATAGCAGCCCAGCAGACGCACGCCGCCGGCCTCCGCCTCAATGCCCCGCAGGGCGTTGCGGACGGCAGGATCGCCGGGATTTCCCTCAAAATCAATAAAAAAGCGGTACTCAAACGGCTGCTCCGGGATCGGACGGGATTCAATCTTGACCAGGTTCAGGCCGTTGAAAATAAAATGCGAAAGCATGTGGTACAGAGAGCCACAGGCATGCGGCAGTTCTATACAGATGCTGATCTTATTCGACGTCCGCACAAAGCACCGGTTCGCGGAGATCACAATAAACCGGGTGGCATTCTTCTCCTCCGACATGCCGCCCTCCTGCAGGATCTCCAGTCCGTAATAGGACGCCGCGGCCCGGCTGGCTATGGCCGCATGCCGGTGCGAACCGGCGGACGCCACCTTTTCCGCGGCAATGGCCGTATTCAGGGATTCGACCAGCTTCCACTCCGGGTGGCGGCTCAGGTATGCCGCGCACTGGGCAAGCGCCTGCGGATGCGAGGACACTACGGAGATCTCCTCCAGCCGCGTCCCGGGGACAGCCATCAGCATATGCTCGATCGGTATGATCTGCTCTCCTACGATGTAGATACGGAACTGCAGCAAAAGGTCATAGATATCGGAGACAATGCCGGCCGTAGAATTCTCTATGGGAAGCACGCCGAAATCCGCCCTGCCTTCCGTCACCATCTGCATGGCTTCTCTCCAGGTGCGGACGTGGACCCTCTCGATGCTGTCATCGAAAAAAGTGTTCATGGCCTCATAGCTGTAGGCACCCTCTACGCCCTGGAACACGACACGTGCCTGGTGAAACTGCAGGCGGTCCGTCTGGGCGTAATCCGTCGGAAGCGTGACGCCGTTCTCCGTCAGCAGCTGGTACTGCCGCATCCTGCTGAGCGCCATCAGCTGCTCAAACATAGTCTGTACGCCGGCCTTGTTGAAATCTCCGGATGCCAGATCCGCCACGGCGCGCAGCTTTTCCCGCTCCCGGACAGGGTCGAAAACCGCCCTGCCGCTCCGGATCTTGGTGGTCCCCACCGCCTCAGCCAGTTTCATACGCTGTTCAAAGAGACGCACCAGTTCTCGGTCCGTCTCATCAATCTGCTCTCTGATTTTTTCCAGATCCGTCATGGACAGTTCCTCTCTCTCCCGCGTACCAGCTCCGTAATCTCACCGATATTGGAAAGAGATCCGAAGGACAGGATCACGTCATCCTCTCCCGCCGCGGCAAAGGCTCTCTCTACCGCCTCCGCCGGAGAAGCGCAGGCCGTGACCCGGGGATTGAAGGGGCGGATTGCCTCCGCCAGTTCCTCCGCGGGCAGCGCGCGCCCGTTCTCCGGCGTGGCGATCGCGAAGATGCGGTCTGCAGCCGGTGCCGTCATGCGGATCACTTCTTCATACTCCTTGTCGGCGAACACACCCATGATAAAGATCTTCCGCCGTTCCGGGAAGTACAGATCCATGGATTCCCGCAGAATCTGCGCCGCCCTCGCGTTATGGGCACCGTCCACGATAAACAGGGGTTTTTCGCACACAGCAGAAAACCGCCCTTTCCAGTCGGCCTTACGCATTCCTGCTGCAATCGTCTCGTCTGTCAGCGGCACGCCCTGCTCCTGCAGAACATGCAGAGCCTCCCACGCGGCAACCATGTTTTCCACCTGGCAGACACCGGCCAGCGGCGATTCCAGGATACGGCCGCGATAGCGGATCCGGACCCCGTCAAACCTTGATGACAGGAGTTCTGCCGCGGAAGTCCTGCCGACGCGCAGCGGCACATGACAGCGTTCGCACTCTGCCTGCAGGGCTTCCATGACCTCCTGCGGCTGTTCCGCCGTCACGGCCGTGCAGCCCGGCTTGATGATGCCGGCTTTTACGCCGGCGATTTCGCCCAGGGATTCCCCCAGATAGCCCATGTGATCCATGCTGATGGAGGCAAATACAGCCAGCCGCGGCGCCGGAATCGTATTTGTCGCGTCCGTGCGGCCTCCCATGCCGCACTCCAGAACGACCCAGTCGCAGTTCTGCTGCCGGTACCACAGAAGACCGAGTGCCGTCTCCAGTTCAAAATTAGAAGGGGCATCCAGTCCCTTCTGTTCCATCCTCTGCAGGGCGGCGCCGATCTCTTCCGCCAGGCTGGTATACGCCTCGCGGCTGATCATGCGGTTGTTGATCCTGTACTGTTCGCCGTACTCATAGACGACCGGCGAAGTGTAGGTGCCGACGCGGAATCCCGCTTCAGTCAGCGCACCCGTGATGTAGGCGGCTATGCTTCCCTTCCCGTTGGTTCCGGCGATGTGGATATACTGTCCGCCTTCCTCCGGGTGTCCCAGCTCCTCCAGCAGGTTCCGCATCCTGTCCAGCTCCAGATGGACGCCGGACAGCCTGCCCTGCATCAGAGTTCTGGCCTCTTCATATGTCATGTTTCTTCTCCGTTCCGCTGCGGGGTGAGTCAGTGAGTCATTCCTGCATGCCTGACAGATATGTGATGAACTGGGCCGCTGTCCTGCCTGACAGCCCTCCGTGGCTCAGTTCCCACTTATTCGCCTCTCTGCGAAGCTCGTCCTCCGGCATGTCGATGCCGGCGCGTTTTGCCAGTTCAGACACGATGTGGAAATACTCCTGCTGTCCGGGCTTCGAGAAGCTGATGGTCACGCCGAAGCGGTGCACCAGCGAGAGCTTTTCTTCCATGGTATCCGAACGGTGCATGCCTGCATCCATTTCTACGTCATCCCGGTCATGCCAGGTCTCCCGGATGAGGTGGCGCCTGTTCGAGGTGGCATAGATGAGCACATTCTCCGGTTTCGTCTCTACGCCGCCCTCTATGACCGCCTTCAGGAATTTGTATTCGATCTCAAATTCCTCAAAGGACAGGTCATCCATATAGATGATAAACTTGTAATTGCGGTTTTTGATGCGGGCGATGACATTGGAGAGATCCTGGAACTGATGCTTGTAGATCTCGATCATGCGCAGGCCCTGCGGGTAGAACTCATTGACGATGGCCTTGATGCTCGTGGATTTTCCGGTTCCGGAATCGCCGAACAGCAGGCAGTTGTTGGCCTTGCGGCCTTCCACGAACGCCCTGGTGTTGTCCACCAGCTTTTTCTTCTGTATCTCATATCCGATCAGGTCGTCGAGCATGACGCGCTCCATGTTGTTGATTGCCTGGAAGCGCACGTCTCCCTTCCCGTCCGGGAAGATGCGGAAGGCCTTGTTCAGGCCGAACATGCCCACGCCGAAATCCCGGTAGAATCCTGTGACGCAGTTGAAAAAAGCATCCTCGTCCGCCGCCTCCGCCAGCGCGCTGCTGAGGGCGCGGACCTTTTCGCTCACGTTCTTGTTGTACATCAGCTCCGGCTTTCCGATAGCCCGGTAATGCAGAATGTGAGAAAAGCAGTCGATCCCGAGTTCCGTCTCCAGCCATTCAAAATCATAGCGGAACAGCTCCTGAAACGCGCGGAAATCATTTTTCGCGAAATAATTCACGCTTCCGTCCCGGGCGCCTTCCTTTTCGCAGGTCAGGCTGAAGGGATTCTCGTCTGTGATCAGGACAAAGGTCAGGTAATTGTGCCACAGGTTCGTGTCGAAGCCGTAGTCTGTGGCAACGACCAGAATGCGCTTAACCTGCCGGTAGCAGCGGGCGATCAGTTCGTCCTTCGACTGGGTGCGCTCTCTGGCCTGCCGGCAGATATCTCCCATCTGTGCGAGAATGCTGTCCTCCGGCAGACTGCCGTAGATCAGCAGTTTTGAAATGATATGATCCATAGTGCCTCCGGTCAGTGATCATTTGTTTCTGGTGCCGTGGTATTTTTCCTCGCAGTACCGGCAGCGGTAGATCTCCCGCTCCGGGTCTGTCAGAATGAACACCTGGTCCAGCCCCTGCTCGATCGATGTGATGCAGCGGGGGTTCTTGCAGCGGATGACATTGCGGATCTCTTTCGGAAGCTGCAGTTTCTTTTTTGCGATGATCTCGCCGTTCTCAATTACATTTACGGTAATATTGTGATCTATGAATCCGACGATGTCCAGATTCAGCTGGTCGATCGGACACTCCACCTTGATGATGTCCTTTTTGCCCATCACCTCGCTGCGGGCGTTCTTGATGATCGCCACCGTGCAGTCGAGCTGGTCCAGCTTCAGGTCGTGGTAGATCCGCATGGCCTTGCCGGCTTTGATATGGTCCAGAACAAATCCTTCTTCGATCGCGCCTACATTCAGCATGTTGATTCCTCCCCCAGTTCCAGAAGTGTGTAGATCAGTGCCATGCGCATGTACATGCCGTATTCCATCTGGCGGAAATACGCTGCGCGCGGATCATTGTCAACCTCAACGGCGATCTCATTGACGCGCGGCAGCGGATGCATGACCTGCATGTCCTCACCGGCGAGTTCCATCTTTGCCGCATCCAGAATATAAAAATCCTTCATGCGCACATAGTCATCTTCATTGAAGAAGCGTTCCTTCTGCACCCTGGTCATATACAGGATATCCAGTTTCGGAATGGCTTCCTCCAGACGGATCACTTCCTCGTACGGAATATGGTTCCGGTCCAGAACGTCCTCCTTGACATAGGACGGGATGCGGAGTTCTTCCGGAGAGATCAGGACAAAACGGATCCCCGGATACCGCACCAGCGCCTCGATCAGGGAATGAACGGTGCGGCCGAACTTCAGGTCGCCGCAGAGGCCTACTGTAAGGTTGTCCATCCTGCCCTTCAGGGAGCGGATCGTCAGAAGGTCTCCGAGCGTCTGCGTGGGATGCTGATGTCCGCCGTCACCGGCGTTGATCACGGGGATGGTGGAATGCGCGGCAGCCACCATAGGCGCGCCCTCCTTCGGATGACGCATTGCCGCGATATCCGCGTGCAGGCTGATGACTACCCGGATGGTGTCGGCTACGCTCTCTCCCTTGGCTACGGAACTGCTCTCCGCGGAGTGGAAGCCGATGACATTGCCGCCCATGTTCAGCATGGCTGACTCAAAACTCAGCCGCGTGCGGGTGCTGGGCTCATAGAACAATGTCGCGATGCGCATGCCGTCGCAGACATGGGCGTATTTCTCAGGATCGTTCTGCATGGCGACCGCCAGGTCCATCAGCTTGTCCAGCTCCTCAACGGTGAAGTCGAGGGGGGACATCAGGTGTCGAAGGTGCTTCAGTTTTCTCATGGGACCTCCTTTGTTGTCGGTGTGGGTTGTTTTTTCATTTCTATTATAGCGGACGCCGGACCGGGACAGAGAATACCCGGATGGACGCTGCTGCGCAGGTCTGAGCCTGCTCGTCTAAGGTGCCCGGGTCTTGTCTGACCCGGCCGCCCAAGACTCGGCCGGTCTCAGACACGTGCTCGCTGAATGCGTCCACATGGGTATTCTCTGTCCCGGTCCGGCTGGGTGTTGATGAGCTCATGTTATTTATGTTCGGCTTTCCCGCCTATCATTACTTCTTTGCTAAATTTAGTCCAGAATCCCATCCTTGGGGTTTTCCTCATCAGAGGCATTTTCATTTTGTGTCTCATCACTGGTGCCGCTGCCTTCCTGACTCATTTCTTCTGCAGCCATCTCGCCGTCTTTATCAGGCGTATGTTCTTCAGCAGGTGCAGACGCGCCATCTGAAGCAGGGTTCTCTCCCGGCGTTTCTTCGTGATCGCTGCCGGCAGCTGTGGTTTCTTCTGCCTCTTTCTTTTTGCGGCGGCGGAAGAAGCCTTTCTTTTTTTCTTTTTTTGCGCTGTCTTTTGTTT
>CAMODP010000075.1 GCA_946611445.1 uncultured Eubacterium sp. | reverse complement strand
CTGTAATTTCATTGCTGACGTAGTGTCCCCCGTCCCCCTGTTCCACAAGCGCGTCTGTCACGAGGTACTTCAGACCCCGGAGGGTCAGACCTGTCACATCTCCCCGGAACGGGAACAGCGAAATCCGGTTTCCGAACTGCTCCTCCCTGCGGATCCGGTATTCCCCGCCGGTCAGCATGGTAATCCGGTTGTGCGGATCCACGATGCTGGCGCGGATTCCTGCCGCGGCACAGCTGTACAGGTTAAAGATATTGCTCAGGGTGTGGTCGCAGCGTGTCCCGGTCGCCCCGAAGAGAACCACCCGGTCAGCGCCCATTTCCACGGCTTTCCGGATCGCGATATCCGTATCCGTCAGATCCTTCTCCGGCCGGTAGGTATCGATGGGAATTCCGCCGTCCCGCCTGTACTGCCCGACAACCGCGGGATCCGTGCTGTCAAAATCTCCCACAATGGCATCAGGCCGGATCTGCTGTTCATGGCAGAAGACCAGGCCGCGGTCGGCTGCCACTATGGCATCAGGCCTGTCGGCCGCCATATAATCCCGTATAAAGGAAGGGCAGAGACTGCCTCCGCTGATGATAAAGATCTTCATTATATTACAGTCTCAGCTCTCAGCCTGCCAGGTGTGCCTGTATCCGCTCGTGGAAGAAACGGCCGTTTGCCTGCAGGTCGCCGGAGAAGAAGGCAGAACCCGCCACGAGGATATTGGCACCCGCCTCCAGAACGGTATCCGCCGTCTTCGCGTTGATGCCGCCGTCAACTTCTATATGAATCTGCGGATATCCCGCGGCATCCAGTTTCTCACGCAGCGAGCGGATCTTGCCTGTCATGGCCGGCAGATAGCTCTGTCCGCCGTATCCCGGGTTAACCGTCATCAGGAGGACCATGTCCGTCTTGTCCAGGACATAATCCAGCGCTGAGAGCGGAGTGGCAGGATTCAGCGCCACGCCTGTCTTCATGCCCGCGGCGCGGATCGCCTGCAGGGTGCGGTCCAGATGCCGGCATGCCTCGGCGTGCACACACATCAGGTCCGCTCCCGCCGCCGCCATTGACTCTATGTGCGTCTCGGGATGAACCGTCATCATATGTACGTCAAAAAACAGCTCCGTCTGTTTCCGGATTGAGGCAACTACCGTCTCACCGAAAGATACAGGCGGCACAAATGTTCCGTCCATGATGTCAATATGCAGCCACCGGCATCCGGCCTTCTCGACCTCCCGGATCTGCTCTCCCAGTTTCCAGAAATCCGCCGATAAAATCGACGGGCAAAGCTGATATTCTCTCTCCATGTCAATACCTCCGTCTTTCCATGTCTGTCAGTTCCTGATAAAAGCTGCGATAATTTCTGTATCTCTCATGGCTGATACCGCCGTCCTCCACGGCCTGCTTGACCGCGCAGTCAGGTTCAGCCATATGCGCACATCCCTGAAAGCGGCACCGCTCCGGATATGCGGCGAACTCGGGAAAGCAGGCCTGCAGGTCTTCTTTGACCATAGCCGGTGTCTCCAGTGAAGTAAACCCCGGCGTGTCGCAGAGCCAGGTGTCCTCATCCAGACGGATCAGCTCCGCCCGGCGCGTCGTATGCCTGCCCCGCTTCAGCTTGCGGCTGATCTCCCCGGTTTCCATGACTATACCGCTCTGCAGGGCATTTGTCAGCGTGGATTTTCCCGCGCCGGAGGGGCCCGCCAGAATGGTTGTCCTGCCCTTCAGCAGGGACCGCATCTCATCAATCCCTCTGCCTCCTGCCGCGCTGAGCGCCAGGATCCTGTACCCGGCCGGTCTGTAGATTGCTTCCCATCTCCGCAGTTCCTCCTCCGTGCCGAGATCCTCCTTGTTGAAGCAGATCGTCACGGGAATTCCCTGTCTCTCCATCCAGAGCAGGAAACGGTCCAGCAAAAGGCTGTCCGGTTCGGGATCATGCAGAGAAAAAAAGACGGCCGCCTGGTCCGCATTTGCCACGGCAGGCCGGATCAGCGCGTTTTTCCTGGGTCTGATCTCCGTAATGCTTGCTTCCAGGTCTGCCGCGTCCGTCACCTGCGCCTCCGCGTAGTCACCGACAAGCGGCTTAATCCCTCTCTTCCGGAAAATGCCCCTCGCCCTGCAGGCCAGAACCTCCGCGCCCGTATCCAGATAATAAAAGCCGCCGATGCCGCGTATAATCCTGCCGGAGGCTGTGTCGCCCTTTTTCATGTATCTCCTGTTAAAAAGATGAAACAAGGCTGCCGCGCCAAAATCTCTGCTGCGGCAGCCCGTCAGTTCATTATTACCGGCCGTCAGATTCTGTTTTACTCTGCTGTAAAGGTAACGTCCGGATACTTCGCGATGAGGACATCATCCTCATAGACATTGATCTCACCCGGATCGCCGATCTGACTGATAATCGGCGCGCTGTAGAGTCCGTTCGCCCACGGGTTCGGTCCCTCAAAGAGAACGATGGTGCTTTCTCCCTGCACGAGTTCCAGTCTGACCTGGCCTCCGTTATATCCGTCAGGCTGTGACAGCGGGCTGTAGCACACATACCGCGTCTCATGCTCCGGCAGTCTGTTTACCGTCAGTGTGATGGTCTCACCTGGTTCGATCGGGGAACCCACCGCCGGGCTGACGGACAGGATCACACCGTCTGCGTATCCTTCATTCTGGGCCTCTACGGTTGTGTATGCCAGTCCCAGGGAATCCAGCTTGGCTGTGGCATCCGCGGACTGCCATCCGGCAAGATCCGGAACAACAGAGCCGCCTGTGCTGGCCTCATCCGGTCCCTTGCTGATATAAATCGTGACCGTCGAGCCGGCAGAAACAGCTGTTCCCTCTGCGGGATCAGAAGAAATAACGTTGCCGATATTTACGATATCGCTGTACTGGAGCACGATGTTCGGCGACAGGCCGGCCGCCTCAAGGGCAGCTTCCGCGTCTGTCTGCGCGGCTCCGTTCAGTCCCACGGGAACCGTCACATCAGCCTTTCCGCTGCTCACGACTACTTCGATCGTGGTCTGCGGATTGACCAGTGTACCCGCGTCTACCGACTGGGAAATGATGCGGCCCTCTTCATATTCCTCGGAAGCGGCCGTCCCTGTCTGCTTGACGCCGATGCCCCTGTTATTGGCTTCGGATGTAGCCTGCTCGACAGTCAGGCCGAGAAGGCTCGGCACCTCAACCTGCGCAGACTGCGAGGATACCTCCGATGTCGCCTCGGAGACGGCAGCGGACGATGAGGATGCTGCAGTCGTGGCTTTCTTTTTGCCAAAGTTGAAAAGTCCCGCCATATTGCCGACGACAGCGATCAGGATAATGATAATAACCGCTCCGATCAGGAAGCCTCCGATGGTGATGGCCTTCTCCAGACCGGACTCCTCATCGTCGTCATCCAGCTCGTCGTCATCCTCATAGCTCATGCGCCGCCGCTCACGCTCTCTGCGCTCGCGCTCTCTGCGCAGTTCCTCTTCTCTGGACATACGGTGTCTGTCCTGAGAAGACCCGCCCTGCGTCCTGCCGCCGGAAGAGCTGTTCCGTCCGCCGGATGTGCTTCTGCCGCCGGAGGCGCCGCTTCTGCTGCCGCCGGAGGATCCGCGTCCGCCGGATGCGCTTCTGCCGCCGGAGGCACCGCTTCTGCTCCCGCCGGAAGAGCCGCCTCTGCCGGAGGATGTCCGGCTGCCCGCGCTGCTTCTGCCGCCCGTGCGGCCCTCTTTCTGATTCCTCCCGGAGGAGGCATGCTCACTGAGCGGGGCTACGCCGACAAAGCTGCCCTGCGGGTCTATCAGAGAATGTTTCAGGTCGTCGATCAGCTCGCCCACATTCTGATAGCGGCGCTCAGGATTTTTCTGCGTACACTTGAGAATGATCTGCTCAAGAGAATACGGCAGATCCGGTGTGTATCTTGACGGAGGAACCATTTCCTCCTGCAGGTGCTTGATGGCGATCGAAACAGTGGAATCGCCGTCAAAGGGCACACGGCCGGTCACCATCTCATACATGGTAATGCCGAGGGAATAGATATCGCTCTTGGCGTCCGAGTTGCCGCCCCGCACCTGTTCCGGAGAGCTGTAATGTACAGATCCCATCACATTGGCCGTAATCGTATTGGAATTCATCGCCTTGGCGATGCCGAAATCTGAGAGCTTGACCTTGCCGTCCGTGGATATGATGATATTCTGCGGCTTGACATCCCGGTGAATAATGCCCCGGTTGTGCGCCGCTTCCAGACCGAGCGACACCTGGATCGCGATACTGGTCGCTTCCTTGACGCTCAGCTTGCCTTTCTTGAGAATGTAGTTTTTGAGCGTGATGCCCTCAACCAGCTCCATCACGATGTAGTACAGTCCGCGATCCTCCCCGACATCGTAGACATTGACCACATTCGGATGCGCCAGCTTGGCAGCCGCCTGCGCCTCTTTCTGGAATTTGGCGACAAAGGCGGTATCCTCGCGGAACTCTGCCTTCATGACCTTGACGGCCACCAGACGATTCAGCTTGCGGTCCTGGGCTTTGTAGACATCCGCCATGCCGCCGGTACCGATCTTGGCCATGATCTCATACCGCTCACCCAGAATGATTCCCTCTTTTAACATCTTCTCACCTCATCCGCCGTACATGGCTCATGGTTCCACAACGATGACAGCAATATTGTCCCTGCCGCCGTTAAGGTTCGCTTCATCAACCAGAGTCTGGGCGACGTCATCCGTATCCCTTCCCCTTAATATCTCAAATATCCTTTCGTCCCTGACCATATTGGTCAGACCGTCAGAACACATAAGAATCTGATTGCCGCTCTCCAGCTTCGTATCAAAGAAATCTACGCGCACTTCCTCAGCAGTGCCGATGGCCCTTGTGATGATATTCCGGTCAGGATGATTCCTGCCTTCCTCCGGCGTCAGCTCCCCGAGCCGCACCATCTCCGCAATGAGGGAGTGATCCTGCGTGACCTGGATCAGCTCCTCGCCGGCCACATACAGTCTGGAGTCTCCCACATTCGCAACATACACATATCCGCCAACAACCGTACAGGCCACCATGGTTGTACCCATGCCGGCCATGCTCTTGTCCTGTCTGGACTTTATGAGTACCTCCCGGTTGGCCGCTTCCATGCCGTTCCGCATGATCTTGACCGGGTTGAAGTTCCGATCTCTCCTCGCGGTCTCTACCATCACGGACACACCGTACCTCGACGCGAAATCGCCTGCGTTATGTCCTCCCATCCCATCCGCGACGACGAACAGGTTCGGCAGATTCCCCACCGGCTCCCCGGAGGTGAATATGTAATCCTGATTCATTTTTCTTTTCTGTCCGATATCGGTAGCAGAAAAAATGTTCATACGTCCCCTCGTCTCAGACGGGCATATCCCCTTCTGACATATATCGTCTGCGAAGCTGACCACAGGCTCCGTCTATATCCGAGCCCATTTCCCTTCTAATAGTAACATGAATCCCGTATTTTTCAAGTTTATTTTGAAAGGCCTCCGTCACTTTTTTGCCGCTTCTTCTGAAGCCGCTCTCCCTGACAGGATTGACCGGAATCAGGTTGACGTGACCGTTAATCCCCTGCAGGAGGGACGCCAGTTCCTCCGCGTCGCGCGCACTGTCGTTCTGTCCGGAGGCCAGTGCGTATTCGAAGGTCAGCCGCCGGCCCGTTCTGGAAAAATAGTATCGGCAGGCATCCAGAATCTCCTCTATGGTCCATCTGGAGGCAACCGGCATCAGCGCACGTCGTTTTTCATCATTGGGAGCGTGCAGTGAGATCGCCAGTGTGATGCTCAGGTCTTCCTCCGCCAGCGCGCGGATTTTCGGCACCAGGCCGCAAGTAGAAAGCGTGATGTTCCGCTGGCTCATGCCATAGCCCTTCCCGTCGGTGACCAGCCGGATGAAACGGACCACATTGTCGTAATTGTCCAGCGGTTCCCCGCTCCCCATGATGACGACATGAGACACCCTCTCGCCGTCCAGCCTGTCTATGGCCCAGACCTGTTCCAGCATCTCCGCGGCAGTGAGGGAGCGGACGAGGCCGTCCACGGTGGAAGCGCAGAACCGACACCCCATGCGGCATCCGACCTGGGAAGACACACAGACCGACACGCCGTGATGATAGACCATGCGCACGCTCTCTATCACATTGCCATCCCCCAGGGAAAACAGGTATTTGACCGTTCCGTCGACGGCGGACACCTGACGGCGGACCACCTCCAGGTGACGCAGCGGGAAACGCTCTTCCAGCTTTTCCCGGAAGCTTTTCGGGAGATTGCTCATCTCATCATATGTCTGTACGCGCTTTTCGTGCAGCCATGAAAACAGCTGTGTGCCCCGGAAAGCCTTTTCTCCGAGAGACTCCGCCAGCGCGCGCAGTTCCGCGGGGTACAGGGACCGTATATCTCCGTCAGGGTATGGTTTCTCTTCCATAGTCATCATAGAATTCACCCGTCAAAAGCAGTCTGTTCTCTCACCATTCTTGCCATAAAAAAGCCGTCACAGGGATGGATCCCGGGCAGCAGCTGCAGGTATCCGCTCTCTGCCGGGGACATCTCCGCCAGTGGGTCCGGCAGATATGGCCGCAGGTCATCCGGGCGCAGCCGGATGCCTGTCTCTTCCGGCAGGGCTTTGCAAATCCACCGGACCTGCTCCTCATTTTCCTCACGATGGAAGGTACAGGTAGAATACAGAAGCGTGCCGCCCGGACGGACATAGCGCGCCGCATTGACCAGGATCTGCCGCTGCAGCTGTACAAGGGCGCGTTCCTTTTCCTCTGACGCGTGATACCGGATATCCGGTTTTCTTCCGATGACGCCATATCCGGAACACGGAAGATCCGCCAGGACAACGTCGAACCGTCCCGCGTCTTCAGGCCGGAAAAGGACGGCATCTGCCTTCTCAATCTGCAGATTGGCCAGGGCGCACCGCTGCCGGTTTTCTTCCAGCATGGCGCATTTCGCATCTGTCAGGTCCCGTGCCGTCACGGATCCTTCCGGACCGGCCAGGTCCGCGGCAAAGACGCTTTTCCCTCCGGGCGCCGCGCAGATATCGAGCACACGGTCTCCCGGCCGGATGCCTGCCGCCCGGACAGCAGCCATGGAACTGATGTCCTGCACCGCCAGCGCGCCGTTCCGGAAAGCTTTCATGGAGGAGAGCATCCGCGGATCCGTCAGGACGCGGGCTTCCTCCGGCCAGGGTGCCGGCAGGAGCCGGTCTGCTTCCTCCGGCGGTATTTCCCCGCGCACCCGTACAGTCACAGGACGCCGTTCCTGAAAGGAGGCGCAGATGCTTTCCGCCTGTTCCGCCCCGTATTCACTGACCCAGCGTGACACCAGCCACACCGGTACGGAAAAACGCACAGACAGATTCTCCGGACTGCCGGGCGGCTCCGGCCAGCGGATCTGCTCCCTGCCGCGGGATACCGCGCGCAGGACACCGTTTACAAAGCCCCGGAGAGAGGCAAAGCCCTTCTTTCCCGCCAGCCGCACGCTCTCGTTGACAGCCGCGGCATCCGGCACCGCGTCCATATAGAGGAGCTGGTACACACCCATGCGAAGTATTTCCCGGATCACCGGCTTCTGTTTCCCGGAGGGCACATTTGAAAACCGGTCGATGACATAGTCCAGCTGCAGCCTGTATTCCAGCGTCCCCTCACACAGGCGCATGAAAAAAGCCCTGTCGCGCTCCGGCAGCCATTCATATTTATCCAGCACGTCACGGATGAGAAGGTGACTCTGCCTGTCTCCTCTCTCCGCTTCCAGCAGAGTCTCCAGGGCCAGAAGACGCACATTTACATTCTGCCCGCTCATCTGCGTCTTCTGCCTCCCGACAGGGCAAGCATCCGCAGCAGCTGCAGCAGAGAGGTTGCCGCTGCCGCGACATACGTCAGGGCGGCTGCCGTCAGAACCTTTCTGGCTCCGCTGTACTCCTCAGTGCCCAGCAGATTCAGCGTTTCCAGCTTCACCAGCGCGCGCCGCGAGGCGTTGATCTCCACCGGCAGCGTGACCAGCTGGAACAGCAGGGCCAGGCAGAACAGAAGGATACCGGCCTGAATCAGGATGCCGGAAGACATCACCAGACCGATGAAAAAGAGCGGCCACGAAAAACTGGACCCGAAATTCGCCGCAGGCACAAGCGCCGCGCGGATATTCAGCGGCGCGTATCCCTTCGCGTCCTGAATCGCATGGCCGCATTCATGGGCTGCCACGCCGGCGGCCGCCAGAGAAGTGCTGTTGTACACCGACTCTGAGAGGGATACCGTCTTTGAGCGGGGATCATAGTGATCGGTCAGGCTTCCGCCCACCGGGACAATCTGCACCTGGTACAGGCCTTCGCTGGCAAGAACCTGCTGGGCGACCTGCGCGCCGGTCAGACCGCGCATATTGCGGATCCTGCTGAATCTGGAAAAGCTGCTGCGCATATACGTCTGCGCCGCCATCGTCAGAATCAGGGCCAGGATGATCAGAAGATATGTGGCATCAATGCCGTAGCCATAGCGAAGATACATGGGGGCCTCCTTCCTGCATATAATAGACTGTTACGGGTATTTTTGTTTTGACGGACGGATTAAGGGCACGCTGTACGAATCCGGCTCAGGCACGCTCGCGCTGCCTCGTCCACGCAGCGGTACTAAGGCTCCCGCCGGGGCGGATCGCCGAGTACCGGCGGGACTCGAAGCACCTGAGCCTGGATTGTGCAGCGTGCCCTTATTCCTGATCCCGGATGTGATACAGCGTTCACATCCAGGTATGACGTCGGACAGGCTCATGCCGGCGCAGCGGCAGGTGATGCCGCAGGATGCATTCAGCGAGTACATGTC
>CAMODP010000074.1 GCA_946611445.1 uncultured Eubacterium sp. | reverse complement strand
AGCCGGTTTTGGCTTTCGCTTTTTCTTTGCCATGTATCTTTTTTTCTGGTATCATGACCTTATATGTCAAATAATGAATCCCCATGACTTTTTTTCATACAGGAGAGGAGGAGCGCTATGGAAGAGCTGATGAACAAGACCGAAGAAGAAATCAAAGATGAATTGATTGCCATGCTGACGGAAAAACAGTACAGCAAGCTCCGATCTACGCTCTCCGAGATGAATGAGGCGGATATCGCGTCCATCCTGGACTCGATGGAGGATGAGGATTCGCTGAAAATGTTCCGAGTGCTGCCGAAGGGGCTGGCGGCGGATGTTTTTTCGCTGCTGGAGGTGGATGACCAGAAGTATATCATCATGTCGCTGTCGGAGCGTGAGGCTTCCAGCATTATCGACAATCTGATGGCGGATGACGCGACGGACCTGCTGGAGGAGATGCCGGCGAATGTCGTGAAAAAGATTCTGGCCAACGCAAGTCCTGAGACCCGCAAGGATATCAATCACCTGCTGCGGTATCCGGATGATTCGGCAGGAAGCATCATGACGGTCGAGTATGTGGACCTGAAGGAAAACATGACGGTGGCGGATGCCATTACCAGGATCCGGAGGATCGGGCTGGATTCCGAGACGGTCAATGTGTGCTATGTGCTGGATGAGAAGAGAGTGCTGAAGGGTACGGTGGCGCTCCGGTATCTGCTGATTCTTGCGCAGGATGCTGTGATCGGGAAGATCATGAATGACAATGTCATCAGCATCAATACCATGCAGGACCAGGAGGAAGCGGCGCAGCTTTTCCAGAAATATGACTTTACCGTCCTGCCTGTTGTGGACAATGAGGACCGGATGGTCGGCATCATTACCATCGATGATGTGGTCGATATCATTGAAGAAGAGGCCACAGAGGATATCGAAAAGATGGCCGCCATTATCCCCACGGACAAGCCGTATCTGAGAGAGGGCATTTGGGATACTTATAAGAAAAGAATGCCCTGGCTGCTTTTGCTGATGATTTCCGCTACTTTTACGGGCGCGATTATTACGCATTATGAGACGGCGCTTTCTTCGTATGTGGTCCTGACGGCATATATTCCCATGCTGATGGACACGGGCGGCAATTCCGGATCTCAGTGCAGCGTATCGGTTATTCGAGGCCTGTCCCTGAATGACATCAAGTTCAGTGATCTGTTTGTTGTCATATGGAAGGAAGTGCGCGTCGCGGCAATCTGCGGCCTGACGCTGGCCTGCGTGAATTTTGTAAAGCTGATGGTTCTGGATCACCTGCCTGTTAAAATCGCCGTAATCGTGTGCATAACGCTGGTAATAGTCGTTGTCTTCGCCAAGCTGATCGGCGCCATCCTGCCGATGGTGGCTGACCGGATCGGCTTTGACCCAGCCGTGATGGCGTCACCGCTGATCACGACGATTGTAGATGCTGTCTCTCTGACAGTGTATTTCGCACTTGCGACGCATGCGCTGCATATAGCAGTGTAAATTGCGGCGCGAAAACCGCAAGGTCCGGAAGGCGGTCGCAGAATGAAGAAATCAAGAAAATTGCGACCAAGAGTGAGCTGAAAAGTAGCCGCAGACAAAAGAAAGGACTCTTATGAACAGCAAATTTGATTTTTTGGAGGAGCAGCATGTCAGTCCGGCGCTGATTCTGGATCTGGCGCATTTTGCGGAGGCGCATGATGTGCCTGCCGGGGAGGAGAATCGCATTACCTGGCCGCTGATGCCGTTTTACGGCAGGGAGATTCTGGAGATGGCGATTGCCGCGCTGCTGCAAGGAGAGAATCTGCTGCTGACGGGCGCGAAGGCTACAGGCAAGAATGTCCTGGCGGAAAATCTGGCATGGCTGTTCGGACGGCCGGTCTATAATGTGTCGTTTCATGTCAATATAGGGAGTGCGGAGCTGATCGGAACGGATACGTTCCGTGACAATGAGGTGCAGCTGCGGAAGGGAAGCATTTTCCGCTGTGCAGAGGTCGGCGGGTTCGGCATCCTGGACGAGATTAATATGGCGAAGAATGACGCTGTCTCTGTACTGCACGCAACACTGGATTACCGGCGCAGCATTGACGTGCCTGGCTATGAGAAGATTGACCTGCATCCTGCCGCGCGCTTTATCGGCACAATGAATTACGGCTATGCGGGGACCAGGGAACTGAATGAAGCGCTGGTGTCACGTTTTCTTGTGATTGATATGCCGCCGCAGACAGAGGAGACGCTGACATATATTCTGGGGAAACAGTTCCCGGATATGCAGACGAGGGCGAGAGAGCAGCTGACCGGCCTGTTTCTGGATCTGCAGCTGAAAGCGGAAAATGGTGAAATTTCCACGAAGTGTCTGGACCTGCGCGGTCTCCTGGCGGCGCTGCGGACGGTACGGCAGGGCCTGTCGCCTGTGCAGGCGCTCCGGATGGGCATAGTGAACAAGAGCTTTGATATTTTTGAGAAGGAAATCATCTCTGACGTGGTTGCCACGCGGATTCCGGATAACTGGACGGGGACGGATATTTTCGGCGAGTTGAAATAACCGGAGAAACCGGGGAAATCAGAGATGTCAGAGAAATCAGAGATATGAGCACAAAAGGGTTTGAAAACAGTCAGAAGGATCCGCCATGGATTTCTGCGCCGACTGCGGAGATTTTCGGCGGCAGCCTGTGGGAGGATGACCGCAGCTATGAGATGGAGATGCGGATCCGCAATCTGGTCTGGACGATCAGCGGGGATTACTCGCTGGAGCTGAAACCGAATCTTGAGACGTTTTCCCGTTCGCCGAATATTGCTGTTTATGACGGCGTGAAGCAGGGGGGACTGGCGAAGTATTTTGATCCGGATGCCATCTCGATGTATCTGCTGAAAAAGGTTTACTGCCACGCGGAGCAGTCGTCGCTCATAGAGACGGCGCAGCTCTGCATCGAAGCGGCGGTCGGGCACCGGCTGGACGCTGAGCGGGAGGGGATCAGAAGGCTGCGGCAGAAGGCGTTCGAGGATGTACTGGACCAGGATTTCAAGAAATTGTCAGGCTTTCCGCTGGGCAGGGTGAAGATCGCGGCGATCCGGCAGGCGCTGGACGGCAGCTATCATGCTACGAAGCAGATCCGGGAGCCCCTGGAGATCCTGAACGGCCTGCGTGAGGCTGAGGATTCCGGGGACGTTATACGGGCGATCGACGAGCTGTACAACTCTGTGGTGGATCCGCATTTTGCAGAGAATAAATCGCTGGAGGATGTTCTGGCGGTGACGGTAGAGGAGCTGACAGAGTTTTCCTGGAAGGATCTGCTCGATGAGGATGCCGCTGACACCTCGATGCAGGCTTACCTGGAAAAGCTGACCGAGGACATGTCCAGCCTGGAGAATCTGTCGGAACCGCAGCAGAAAAAGAATTCCCCGGAACAGGGTGAACAGAGGAAAAAAATCCTCCTCGTGGACGAGGAGGCGCTCGCGAAGATGTACACCTACGTCGAGCGAAATTTCGGGAAAAGCTATCTGAGCCCGGCTGAGCAGAAGTCCAGAAATTATCAGTACTGCCGCGGTATCCATGCGGACAGCAGTCTTTTTTATACAGAGGGAATACTGAAAGCGCCGGTGATGCGCAACAATACCTATGTTATCGCCCAGCGGCAGAAGCGCGCCACGGAGGATGCCTATAAATGGAACCGCACGCTGGTAAAGCGGAATATTCAGATTCTCACAGACATGCTGCAGAAGGCTTTTGTGCTGCGGAATGACGAGCAGATCATCCGGGGAGACCACGGAACCATCGTTCCGTCCCGGCTCTGGCGGGTGGGACGCAGCGAGGACGCGCAGCTTTTTGACCGGCATATCGAGAATGAGGCATGTGATTTTGTGGTGGAGCTCCTCATCGATGCCAGCGGCTCTCAGCGGAAAAGGCAGACGCAGGTGGCCCTGCAGGCGTATATCATCAGCGAGGCGCTGTCGAACCTGAACATCCCGTTCCGTGTGATGAGTTTCTGCACTTTCTGGGATTACACGGTTCTGCGGCGGTTTCGTGACTACGAGGATGACCGGACGATGAACCGGAACCTCTTTGAGTTCACAACCAGTTCCAACAACAGGGACGGTCTGGCGATCCGCGCGGCGGGCAGCGAGCTGCTGCAGCGCAATGAGAAAAACAAGATCATGATCGTTCTCAGCGACGGCAAGCCGAATGATGTGGTGATGGGCCGGCCGAATGCCAAAAACCCGGAGCCGTATACAGGCCGGCCGGCCATCCTGGATACAGGCACAGAGGTGCGGTTCCTGCGGCAGAATGATGTCGCTGTTCTGGGCGTGTTTGTGGGGGATGAGACGGAGCTCCAGGCGGAGCGGAAGATTTTCGGGAAGGATTTTGCGTATATCCGCTCGATCGGAAGCTTCTCCAATACCGTTGGAAGATACCTGCTGAAGCAGATTGAAGCGTAAGCGGATTCTCCAATACCGTTGGAAGATACCTGCTGAAGCAGATAGAGGCGTAAGATAAAAAGGGGGACAGCCTGTGCAGAAAGAATTTACTTCATGGCACAGCCCGGCGCTTGACCGGGAGATGAATATCATGATCTATGGGGGCGGCGGGGTTCCTTTTCTGTGTTTTCCGACGCAGGATTCGATGTGCCGGAATTATGAGGACTTCGGCATGACGGATCAGCTGGCTGACTACATTGACGGCGGCAGGATCCAGCTGTTTGTGGTGGATACGGTGGACCGGGAGAGCTGGTCGCTGAAGGGGGGAGACCCTGTGCGACGCGCGGACGTACAGGAGCAGTATTTTCATTATATAAAAGATGAAGTTCTGCCGATGATACACAGCCGCAATCCGGAGACGCCGGCGGTTACGGGCTTCAGTATGGGGGCTAATCATGCCCTGATTACGTTCCTGCGTCTGCCTGACGAGTTCCGGGGCGTGATCGCTCTGTCCGGCGTGTATGACACGGATTATTTCTTTGACGGATGGATGAATGAGACGCTGTATGAGAGCGCGCCGGACCGTTTTCTGCCGGGCATGCCTGCGGATCATCCTTATATCGAGAAGTACAACCGGCGCAAGATAATTCTCTGCTGCGGGCAGGGCGCGTGGGAAGAAGACGGGGTGCGCAGCCTGCGGTATATGGAGAGCGTGTTCCGGTCGAAGGGCATTCATGCCTGGTGCGATTTCTGGGGGTATGACGTCAATCACGACTGGCCCTGGTGGTACAGACAGATGCGGTATTTTCTGCCTTTTATTCTGGATGAAGATGTGCAGTAAAATACTGAAGATGCGCTGTAGAAATAATGATGATTCGCAATAAAACATTGATGATGCGCATAAAAACAATGATGATGCGAAGTAGAATATTGATGGCGCGCAGCAAAAACAATGATGATTCACAGATATAAATATACGATGATTTGCAGTAAAAGTAATTTCAGAAGGGAATTCAGAATATGAATTTTGTTTTTATATCGCCGCATTTTCCGCATACGTACTGGCAGTTCTGCGACCGCCTGCACCGCAGGGGGATCCGCGTGCTCGGCATCGGGGACGCGCCGTATGACGCCCTGGAGGAGCCGCTGAAGGCCTCTCTGACGGAGTATTACCGGGTGGATTCCCTGGAGGATTATGACCAGGTGTACCGTGCGGTGGCTTTTTTCGCTTTTAAGTACGGAAAAATCGACTGGATCGAATCGATGAATGAGTACTGGCTGGAGCAGGATGCCCGGCTCAGGACAGATTTCAATGTGACTACCGGGATCCGGACGGACCGGATCGGGTTTATCAAGGAAAAAAGGCTGATGAAGCAGCTGTATCTGGAGGCGGGAATTCCCACCGCGCGGCAGCATGTCGTATCTACCCGGGAGGCGGGGGAGGCCTTTGTGCGTGAGGTCGGCTATCCCGTAATCGTCAAACCGGACGTGGGCGTCGGCGCGACACATACCTGGAAGCTGGAAAAAGAAGCGGATCTGCAGGATTTCTATGATCAGAAGCCGGCCGTGCCGTATGTGATGGAGGAGTTTATCCAGGGGGATATCTGTTCTTATGACGCGATCCTGGATTCGCACTGTGAGCCGCTGTTCGAGAGCATGACTGTGTGGCCGCCGGTCATGGATATCGTGAACAAGGATCTGGATCTGATGTATTATACCTGTCCGGAGGTTCCGGAAGGGCTGCGGAAGCTCGGGAGAAAAACCGTGAAAGCCTTCGGCGTAGACCGGCGGTTTGTGCATCTGGAGTTTTTCCGGCTGACGAAGGCCAGGAAGGGGCTGGGGAAAAAGGGCGATTTCGCGGCGCTGGAGGTGAATATGCGCCCGGCCGGCGGCTATACGCCGGATATGATGGATTTTGCCCATTCTACCGATGTCTATCAGATCTATGCCGACATGGTGGCGGAGGACGCCAGGATACTGCCGGAGCCGGAGGAGCATTTTTACTGTGTCTATGCCAGCCGCAAGGACGGGCACAGCTATCGCCGGACGCATGATGAGATCATGGAGAAGTACGGGAGCGTCATGATGATGCAGGAGGAGATGCCCGAGATGAACTGGCCGCAGATGGGCAGATATATGTATACCGTCCGTCTGAAAACCTTTGCTGAGGTGCAGGAATTCATTACGTTTGTGCAGGGGGCATGATCCGCTGCTGTCCGGTAAAGAAAAAGGACTGAAGGATATAAATTGGCAGTTGAAGGACATTCAAGCGGCAGCTGAGGGCCGTATATGGGGCAAATGGCGTATACATTTTGCCGGATTTGGTGTATACTGATTTCGTTGCATGCATCACAGCAATCCGCAGTCAGTTCTGATGAATAGATCATGAATTGTACTGCATCGTATGATATGGAGGAGCTTGTATTATGGGCAAGACACTCAGGACCGTCGTAGGTGTGACCGTCGGCGCGGCAGCCGCGTGGATCTGTGCGCTGAAGCCGCGGATTTTTGACAAGCCTGATCTGAGTGAGATCCGGCGCTATGATTACGCGAGGGGCGGTTTTTTTGACAGAAAAAAAGGAATTCCGGAGAATTCCCTGCCGGCTATGAAGGCGGCTGTTGATCACGGCTATGGCATCCGGCTGGATGTGCGGCTCTGCAGGGACGGCGTGCCGGTCATTTTCCGCGATTCCCGTCTTTTCCGCATGTGCGGATCGGAGGGCTCGGTGGAAAACAGCACCCTGGAAGAGCTGAAGTCTCTGAAGCTGGAGAACTCGGAGGAGGCCATTCCCACACTGGAAGAGGCCCTGGAGTGTATCGATGCGCAGGTGCCGGTGCTGCTGTGCCTGCACACGGAGCAGGATAATGCCAACTCTCTGTCTACACAGGTATGCGCTGCCTGCGATGTGTATGACGGCATCTTTACCGTAGAGTCCGCCGACCCGCGGGTGCTGCAGTGGTTCCGCTCGAACAGACGTGAATATATCCGTGGATCTGTCGTGGACGCGGGTCGCAGGAGCGGAGAAGGCTTCCGGAACCTGCTGTGGGATTTCCTTTCCTTCAGTCTGCTGATGAATTTCCTGTCAGAGCCGGACTATATCTCCGTAAATCTCAGCAGCCGCTTTAATCCGAGCGTCTGGATCTGCAGGCTGGTCTACCGCATGCAGTGCATGAACTGGACGATCCGCAGCGAAGAAGAGTATGAGGCGGTCCGCACGGACGGATGCATCGCCGTCTTTGAGGACATAGAGGTATAAAAGTACCGCACCTGTGAGGCCCGGAAGGGATGCAGGTGCGGTTTTATATTACATGGTTTCTTCTATGATCTGCGTAATAATATCCCTGGTGTGCGCGCCGAGATGTTTTTTCTCGTCCCGGGTGAGGGAGGAGGTGTCGATGGGCTCGCCGAAGGTCAGCGTGACGCGGGTGGCTTTTACGAAGGGCTTGTGCGCCTCGAAGATTTCCGCGGTGTGCGTGACGGCTACGGGGATTACGGGGCAGCCTGTTTTGGTCGCCATGCGGAAGCTGCCTTCGTGGAACTCCAGAAGCGGAAGATCGGATTCGCCTTTGTTCCGGGTGCCTTCCGGGTAGATGAGGAGCGAGGTGCCGTTCTCGATCTGTTCACAGCCGGCCTGGATCATGCGGAGACCGGCTTTGACGTCTGAGCGGTCCAGGAACAGGCAGCCGATGGCGGTCATCCACTGCTTCAGGAGCGGGATCTTTTCCAGAGAATCCTTGGAAATGATGCCGGTCGGGCCGGGTACATAGGCATAGGCAATCAGGATATCGAAGATGCTGCGGTGGTTGCCTGTATACAGGACGCCGCGGCCGGCCGGTATGCCGTCCTGTCCGCGGACGGGGACCTTGATGCCGCCGACAAAGAGCAGGACACGGAAGATCCACTGAACCATTTTCTGGCAGACACGCTGCCGCGTCTCCGGATTTTTCCGGCCGATCAGGTACAGGATGCCCAGGACGGGCAGTGTCAGGACGACAAACAAAACAGCTATTAAAAGCAGCAGTATAAATCGAATCATTTTCTGTTTTCCTCTAAACCTGCGGGAGGTTGAAAGATGCGCGAAGCTGTATTATTATGTAGGTATCATTACATAAAATGCTTGTGATACCTGGATATTGGTACATACGATGCCTATTATAAGGCATCAGAGGGTGAACTGCAAGGATGAACACGGGGAGTGTGACCCTGGAGGCCAGGGCAAAGATCAATCTGACGCTGGATGTGACAGGGGTGCGGGATGACGGCTATCATCTTGTGCGCATGATCATGCAGTCCGTGAAGCTGCACGACCCCGTGAGCCTGACAGCGCGGGAGGAGCCGGGCCTGACTCTGCGGACGGATTCGCCGGCAGCGCCCGCTGACAGCTCCAATCTTATGTGGCGCGCGGCAGAACTTCTGATGCAGAAA
>CAMODP010000073.1 GCA_946611445.1 uncultured Eubacterium sp. | reverse complement strand
GTATACAGGACAGGGCGCAAGCGCTTCCCGGATGAATATCTGCGGATACCGGGGCTATGTATTTTTTAGCTAAGAAACGCATTGTGAAAATTATGTAAAAAATACAATAACGGTTGCATAGTTTTTGTACATTTGTTATAATTACTCATGTATATGTGCCTAACTGATTACGGAGCACCTTCTGGTGCGGCTGCTTGTGGATACGGACATCATGGAGGGAATAAGAGGGCAGCATGAATATAGGGATTATAGCACTGAATAGTAAGAAGAGTCTGATTGAAGATTTCTGTGTCGCTTACAAGGGCATACTGGCCCGTCATGAGATCTACGCGACGGGGACGACCGGTCGAAGGATTGAAGAAGTGACCAATCTGCACATCCATAAATTTTTGGCAGGCAGCCTCGGAGGGGACAAGCAGTTTACCGAGATGATCGAGCGGAATGACATGGATATGGTCATTATTTTCTATAATCCCGTGATCGTATCATCGCGGGAGCCCGATGTGGCGAAAATAATCCGATGCTGCGACCAGTACAATATTCCGCTGGCTACGAATATCGCGTCCGCCGAGATGCTGATCATGGGCCTGGACCGCGGAGATCTGGACTGGAGAATTCAATATAAAGAGGACTGAAGAAGGACAGATGAGGGTAATTGCGGGAACACGAAGGAGCCTGCCCCTGAAGACGCTGCCGGGGCGGGATACGAGGCCCACAACCGACAGGATCAAGGAGACGCTGTTCAATATGATGCAGACATGGGTGCCGGAAAGCCGCTTTCTGGACCTGTTTGCCGGCAGCGGCGCGATCGGGATAGAGGCCCTGAGCAGAGGCGCTGTGTATGCCTGCTTTGTAGACAGCAGCAGGAAGGCAGCGCGTGTAATAGAGGACAACCTGGCATTTACCAGATTTACGGATCAGGCAAGTGTGCTTACCATGGACGCGGAAGCGGCACTGTCTGTGCTGGATCGGACAGAGCCGTTTGACATCGTTTTTATGGATCCGCCATACAGGCAGGGACTGGAGCGGACAATTCTGGAAAAGCTGCGCGGCGCCCGCTGTGTGCACCCGGATACGCTGTATATCGTGGAGGCGGCGATAGAGACAGATATGGACTGGATCGGTGAATTCGGCTATACCTGCGTCAAATCCAGAGAATACAGGACAAATAAGCACCTGTTTCTGAAAAAGATCGGAGATATGTAGAGACATGACTATTGCAGTATACCCCGGAACGTTTGATCCCCTCACTAAGGGACATCTGGATATTATAGAGCGGGCTGCCGCTCTTTTTGACGAACTGGTCATCGGCGTTTTGTTCAATTCCGCAAAAACTCCGTTGTTTTCTGTAGAAGAACGTGTTAAGATGTTAGAGAAAGCGACGGCCGGCATTCCGAATATCCGGGTGCTTCCGTTTGGCGGATTGGCTGTGGATTTTGCCCACTCCTGCGGGGCAAAGGTTATCGTGAGGGGATTGCGGCTGATTACTGATTTTGAGTATGAGCTGCAGATGGCACAGACAAACCGCAAGCTGGCTCCGGATGTGGATACGACTTTCCTGTATACGTCTCTCCAGTATTCTTATCTGAGTTCCACCACTGTGAAGGAAGTGGCGGCATTCGGGGGAGATATCAGCGAATTCGTACCCGCTTTTGTTGAGGAAGCGATCCGTCAGAAGCTGCGTGAGCAGCAGCGCTGAACCGCCGGGCGCCTGTTTGTAACGGCGGAGGGGAGAGTTTAACAGTAAGGGGGCAAGGAGATTCGGGATGAGCAGCAGCAGAATTGAACAGATCATCGAAGAAATCGAAGAGTACGTGGAGAATTGCAGATATCAGCCTCTCTCCACAACGAAAATTATCGTAAATAAAGAAGAGATCGAGGAGCTTCTGCGTGAGCTCCGGCTGAAAACACCTGACGAGATCAAGAGATATCAGAAGATTATCGGCAACAAAGACGCGATTCTTGCGGATGCCCAGTCCAAAGCGGACGCGATCATCGCGGAAGCCCAGGAGCAGGCACAGAAAATGATCTCAGAGACCGAGATCATGAAAGAAGCCTATGCGCAGGCCAATGACACAGTCAACGCCGCCAATGCGCAGGCGCAGGGCATCGTGGACGAAGCCCAGACCGATGCCAACAATATCCGCACGAGTGCCATCTCCTATACCGGAGAGCTTCTTTCCAATATTTCCGCCATCATGGGCAACACGCTTACAGAGGTCGGAGAGCGCTACAGCGACTTCACCGGCGCGCTGCAGAGTTATTATGACCTGGTCAATCAGAACCGCAATGAGCTGGCTCCGATGTCTTCCGCAGATACGGAGAGTCCGATGCCGGCGGTGCAGCCGATAAATGATGAGTTTTCCTTTGAACCGGATGAGGAGGACGAAGAAGACGACTGACCGGTTTACGGATAAACAGAAGTGAGCATAGCTGCTGCCGCATTGGCCATTCTCCCGAATGCAGATGCGGCAGTTTTTCCGTGTTTCCGGAGGTGAAGTATGGATATCAGGCTGTGGCATCAGATCCTGAGCCCTTATGAGCAGGCTGTGGATGAACTGATGATGAAATTCCGTTACATGAAACGGGAATACCAGGAAAGAGGCCAGTACTGCCCGATCGAGCACGTGATCGGCCGCGTGAAGAGCATCTCCAGCATAATGGAGAAAATGCAGAAAAAAAATGTCCCCGAAGAGCGGATGGAGGAAGAGATCGAAGATATCGCCGGCATCCGGATTATCTGCCAGTTTGTGGAAGATATCAGCCGCATCGCGGACGAAATAGGACGGCGCAGTGACCTGGAGGTCCTGGAGATCAAGGACTATATACGCAACCAGAAGGACAGCGGCTACAGGAGCTATCATCTGGTGGTCAGATACAGCGTGGAGACGATAGACGGCAGGAAGGATATCAATGTCGAGATCCAGATCCGCACGATGGCGATGGATTTCTGGGCTACGGTGGAGCATTCGCTGCAGTACAAGTACAAGGGAAGAATTCCCGAACGGGTCAGCAGCCGCCTGAGCAAGGCCGCCAATGCCATTATTTCCCTGGATGATGAGATGTCGTCTGTCCGGGAGGATATCATGGACGCGCAGCTGTCTTCCCAGCTGCGGTATAACCTGATAGAAGATATCGTCGGGTCGATCGAGAACCTGTACCGCATGGCAAGCCGACGTGAGGTGGAGAAGATCCAGGAAGAATTCTACCGGATCTACCAGCAGGGCAATATCGAAGACCTGAAGCAGTACCATGACCAGCTGGACCTGATCGCGCAGGCCTACAAGGCGCAGAAGAACCGCCAGGGAGACGGCATCAAACAGGTTGCGGAATGAGAACAGGAGAGGAGCCTGCCGGTGAGAGACAAAAAGGGTGAGTATGGCTATATACGCAGCGAGAAGAAACGCAGACTGGTGCGCACTGTGCTGCTGTTTGCCATAGCGTTCGGCGTGTTTGCGGCCGGACTGGTCCTGAACGGCGGAGACCGGCGGAATATCTGGTCGATCGTCGCGGCAGTCGGCTGCATACCGGGCGCGATGTCCATGACCGGACTGATCATGATCTGGCTGCGGCGGCCCATGGACGCGGAACTCTACCGCAGAATCAGCGGCGCGGCAGGAGATGATCTGCTGATGCTGTATGAACTCTACCTGACGACACAGGATAAAAACATGTTTATCGACGCCGCGGCTGTCTGCGGCGAGTATGTGATGGCATTTACGTCTGAGAAGGCGACTTCCGGCGAGATCGCTTTTATGGAACAGCATATCCGGCGGTCTCTGCAGGGGGCCGGATACCGCACGACGGTGAAGATCTACACGGATGCCGGGAAATATGCTGAGCGGCTGGAGCAGCTGATCGCGCACCGGGATCCGGAGTCGGATGAGGCCGACAGGAAGAAGGCGGCGGTGCTGAAGGCGATTGCATTGTAAAGAAGTGACGAGGTTCTTATGCGCAGTATCCAGGTTACCGAATCCGACGCCGGCCAGCGCCTCGACCGCTTTCTGCAGCGCATGCTGCCCGAAGCGGGAAAGAGCTTCCTGTACCGGATGCTCCGGAAAAAGAATATTACCCTGAACAACAAAAAAGCTGACGGGAATGAACGGCTGTCTGCCGGCGATTCCCTGCAGCTGTTTTTTTCTGAGGATACACTGCGGAAGTTCGGCGCCCTCCCGGAGGAACCGGCAGAACCCGCAGCACCGGCCGCTGCCAGTGAAGCGGCTGTTTTTTTGCGCGATAAGGCCGGAGAGCGTGCACCGTGCTCGCACGAGTGCACATTCGACGGCCAACGTACATCGAAGCGGCATAGCCGCGAGATGGACGTATCGCGCAGGCAGGGCGGCACAGCCGGCCCGGCCGGCGATAAGGCCGACCTCAGAGACAGTATAATCTGCGAGACAGAAAGTATCCTGGTCGTGAATAAGCCTGCGGGTATTCTCTCGCAGAAGGCGAAGCCCGATGACGTCTCGATGGTCGAGATGGTCAGGGCGTACCTGGCCGGAAAGGGAGAACTGACGGAAGCTTCTGCGAGACACTATAATCCCGGCGTGGTCAACCGGCTGGACCGCAATACGAGCGGCCTGCTGATTGCCGCCAAGACGCTGCCGGCGGCCAGGGAGCTGTCTGCTCTTTTGCAGGACCGGACACTGGAAAAGTATTATTATGCCCTGGTCAGGGGTTCCGTCACGGAACCGGCAGAGACGGAGGCATGGCTTCAGAAGGACGGGAAGACCCGGCAGGCAGTTGTCCGGGAACACGGCTTCCCGGGCGGCTCCTGTATACGGACGGCCTGGAGGCCGGTCGCGTCCGGAAAGGGATGCACGCTGCTGGAGGTGCACCTGATCACCGGGAAAACGCACCAGATCCGCGCGCATCTTTCTTTTATTGGACATCCGCTCGCCGGTGATGTAAAATATGGCGATGAAGCCTGGAACAGGGAACTCCGCGGAACAGCCGGCCTGAAGCGGCCGTTTCTTCACGCCTGCCGACTGCAGTTCCCGGCGAAGACGGAGCACCTGGGGAATCTGCCGGGGAGGACGCTGACCGCGCCCCTGCCGGAAGACCTGCGCAGGACGCTGCACGTGCTGGGCATGGATATACCGGATTGATTCCAGGCGGTTGAAAACACAGAACAGTTAATCTAAAAAGAGGAAAGAGGGCCGGTGAAGCCGGCCGGTCAGGAAGGCTATGACAGAGAAAAAGAACAGACAGGAAGCGCGCCGCAGACAGCAGGAGATTGTCAGCCGTGTCGTGCGGGAACGGGAAGAGAAGCAGGAACAGGAAAAGCTGGAAAGAGATGCTTACTATGCCGGGCAGGAGGGTGACTCCGGCGGCGGCACTCCGGAAGAGCCGGAGAAGAAGGGCTTCTGGCCGAAGAAAGGAACCCTGCTGTACGAGATTTTCGATTATGCGCGGATGGTCGTGATTCTGGTGGCTGTGATCCTCCTGCTGCAGACCTTTATCGTCGTCAACGCGCGCATTCCCTCGGCCTCTATGGAACCGACGATACTGGTGGGTGAGCAGCTTTTCGGCAACAGGCTCACATACCGCTTTTTCAGGGATCCGGAGCGGTACGATATCGTGATTTTCCGGGATCCCGACAATGACAAGAGACTCCTGATCAAGAGAATCATAGGCCTTCCCGGCGATACGATTGATATTCACGACGGGGATGTGTTTGTCAACGGCTCAGAAGTGCCGCTGACGGACAGCTTCTGCATGACGCCGGATTCCACTACGACCGGCAATCTGACGTTCCCGATCACCGTCCCGGAGGATTCCTATTTTATGCTGGGCGACAACCGCGTCTATTCCAAGGATGCCCGCTACTGGGAAAATACGTTTGTGAAGCGTGAAAAGATCCTCGGAAATGCCATGTTCAGATACTGGCCTGTCTGGAAGATCGGGCCGATCGGCGGCGCAGATGAGACCTGGTACCAGCCGCCGGCAGCGGAGGAATAAGCTTTGTGCGCATGGAAGACGAGGGGCCTTCGGGGATCTACGCTGGAGGAACTGATCAACCGGACCAATGAGCAGTACCGGGAGCAGAATCTGGCGCTGGTCCAGAAAGTGCCGACCCCGATTACGCCGATCAATATTGATAAGGAGACCCGGCACATCACGCTGGCCTATTTTGACCAGAAGAGCACGGTGGACTATATCGGCGTGGTGCAGGGGGTGCCTGTCTGCTTTGACGCGAAGGAATGCAAGACGGATACTTTTCCGCTCGCGAATGTCCATGAGCACCAGGTCAGGTTTATGAGGGATTTCGAAAAGCAGCAGGGTGTCGCGTTTCTCCTGATCTGGTATTCGTCGAGAGATATCTGCTACTATATGCGGTTTGAAGAGCTGGATGCGTTCTGGACGAGGGCCGGTCAGGGCGGTTTGAAGAGAATACACTTCGAGGAACTGGACCCGGCCTATTTTCTGCAGAACAAGGGAATCATCGTGCCTTACCTGGAAGGGATTCAGAAGGATCTGCTGAAAAGACCTTGACAAAACAATTTTGCATGGTAACATGTTAGCAGACTAAAGCGAAGGCGGTGCGAATACTATTATGGCAAATCTGATACATACGCCGGAGGGCGTGCGGGATATATTTGGAAGAGAATGCGACCGGAAGCGGTATCTGGAGCGGAGAATCGAGAAGCTGTTCCGTTCCTACGGCTACCAGCCGATCGAGACGCCGACATTTGAGTTTTTTGATGTTTTTGCCCGGGAAGTCGGTACGATACCTTCCCGCAATCTGTACAAGTTTTTTGACAGAGAAGGCAATACCCTGGTGCTTCGCCCTGATTTTACGCCTTCTGTGGCACGGGCTGTCGCCATGTACTTCGGAGAGGAATCCATGCCGCTCCGGCTGTGCTACAGAGGGAATGTTTTCATCAACAGCTCCAGCTATCAGGGACGTCTGAAGGAAAGCACGCAGATGGGCGTGGAATTTCTGAATGATGACAGTGCGGAAGCAGAGGCGGAGATCCTGGCGCTGGTTGTCTCTATCATGCGGAATTCCGGGCTGACAAGATTTCAGGTGAGTGTAGGGAATACCGAATATTTCCGCGCGCTGACAGAAGAAGCGCAGATGCCTGCGGAGGCAGTCGCCGAGCTGCAGCAGCTCCTGTCCATACAGAACCGTTTCGGCGCGCAGGAACTGATCGCCAGACTGCCCATGAGACAGGAACTGAAGGACGCGTTTAACCGGATGCCGGAACAGTTCGGCGGCCGGGAAATCCTGGCACGCGCCGGCAGCCTGAGCATTAATGCGCGCGCACGGGCGGCGCTGGAGCATCTGGAACGTATCTCCGCCCTTCTTGAAAATTACGGCTGCGCGGAATACGTGACCTATGACCTTGGAATGGTATCTGAATACCAGTACTATACAGGCATCATTTTCCAGGCCTTTACATACGGATCGGGAGATGCCCTGATCAAGGGAGGACGATACAACAAGCTGATCAGGCATTTCGGGAAGAACGCGCCTGCCGTCGGATTTACGACAGAGGTGGACGCGCTGCTCACCGCGCTGGAAAGACAGAAGGTTGTGCTTCCCGTCGCGGACATCAAGACCATGGTGCTGTATCCCGCGCATCTTGAAAGCCTGGCCATCCGCTTTGCGGCAGATCAGAGGGCCCGGGGTCTGGAGGTCGCTGCCGTGCGTTTTCAGCCGGGAAAGGTACTGGATCACTACCGCGGATACGGCGTGAGAAACCAGTTCGGCGGAATCATCTATTTCCGTTCCGCGGAGGAAGTCTACGCCATCAATCTGCAGACCGGTTCAGTGGAAACTGTAGATGTGCGTCCGTACCTGAACGGAACCGTGCGGCCTG
This sequence comes from uncultured Eubacterium sp., assembly GCA_946611445.1. Lineage (GTDB taxonomy): Bacteria > Bacillota > Clostridia > Lachnospirales > Lachnospiraceae > Bilifractor. The sequence goes on along the minus strand of CAMODP010000073.1, from coordinate 1,082 downwards.
CCGGATCCGGAGACGCGGGGCAGGACACACAGACGGAAGCAGGTGAAAATGCGCCGGTCACACCGGAAGCCGCGGCAGAGCTGACAGAGGACGTCCCGGAGACACCGGAAGCCGCGGCAGAGACACAGGAAGCAGCGGCTGAGACACCGGAGGATGTGCCGGAGATACCGGAAAACGCGGCAGAGACGCAGGAAGATGTGCCGGAGACGCAGACTGAGATTACAGAATCTCTCCCGGATGCCGCTGCAGACACCGCTGCAGACACCGCTGAGGTACCGGATACACAGAAAGAAACGGCAGAGGCCGGAACGGCAGCCCTGTCCGGGCAGGAAGGAGGGCAGATATGAGATACCTGACCATCGCCCTTACGAAAGGCCGCCTGGCGTCCCAGACGATGGAGCTTCTGGAGCAGATCGGCATCAGCTGTGAAGAGATGAAGGACAAGAGCAGCCGCAAGCTGATCTTTACCAATGAACAGTACGGCATCCGTTTTTTCCTGGCAAAGGGACCGGATGTGCCGACATACGTGGAGTATGGGACGGCGGACATCGGCATTGTCGGCAAGGATACGATCATGGAGGAGAACCGCAAGATCTTCGAGGTCCTGGATCTGGGCTTTGGAAAATGCCGCATGTGCGTCTGCGGGCCCGCCTCCGCCGCGGAGTATCTGAAGCACAATCAGCTGATCCGCGTCGCGACCAAATACCCGAAAATCGCACATGACCATTTTTACAACCGCCGCAACCAGACAGTGGAGCTGATCAAGCTGAACGGGTCCATCGAGCTGGCGCCCATCGTCGGCCTGTCAGAGGTGATCGTGGATATAGTGGAGACGGGAAGCACGCTCTATGAGAACGGCCTGTCCGTCCTGGAGGAGATATGTCCGCTTTCCGCCCGTGTGGTGGTGAATCCCGTCAGCATGCGCATGGACAACGCGCGCATCACACAGCTGATCAACGCCATGAGAGAAAGGATCCGATAAGGAAATGCAGATTCTTACGATGAATGAAGAGACCCGCGGGCAGATACTGGACCGGTTCCTGCACAGGAGCCCCGTGCAGTTTGAAGAGCAGGAAGCCGCC